>DAORKJ010000087.1:2451-15200 GCA_035439505.1 Chitinophagales bacterium | reverse complement strand
CACAGAGTTGATTTTAATTTAGTTTTATTGTGGTTTGCGTCGGACAGAGTCCTGGATCGATGCTGCTGAATCAGAGATTTTGCAGAGCAAGCATTTTTTAACAATGATTTAGTTTGTGATACTAGCCCCGGCAGGGGTGACATTATTTTAAAAAATGTTATGGTCTTGTGTTACTAACCCCGTTAGGTTAACTTGCCATGAAAATGGAGTTGTAAAAAAGTAAAACAATTATTTATTGCACAACTATATTTAAATAATTAAGCTCATCGATTGAGATGGTTGGGGGCATTAAATTGTTGTTTATTTTTTCCACTACTAATTCTGCTACTCTATAAGCTTCAGCTTCTGAAACAAATGTATGTATGCCATTTACGGCAGGAATATGTTGTTGGTGTATATACTTTTCATTGTTTACATAAATATCATATCCCCATCCATTGTCAATTGAAAAAGTTTCAATACGAATAATTTTTTCAGTTCCAGTAGATTGATGTGTAGTACGTTTGGAAGTTGTTGGTCGTTGCTCGGACTTTGAGCAGGACATAGTTAGTCCTATTATTAATAGTATAACAATTCTCAATGTCATATATCAGCTTTTATAAAACAAGGAATTGTTGAGCACCTAACACATTTTTATCCGATACCACAAATTGATAATTCCCCGGGGTTAAGTGGGTATTTTCAAGTCTAAATTGATATTTGCCATTTGAATAAGCTGTTTTGCTCACATTACAGCTGTTGCTGACATCACGCCCAAACATATCGATAATGGTTATGTGTAAATCGCTGTTATATTCAGGCATAGTTATTTCAACAATGGAATAGTGTGTAATCGGATTAGGGAAAATTTGAATAGCATCATCAGTATTTTGCCACGATTGAATAGCAGTTGTTGTATCCTGAATAATAATATCTGTTGTGTCGCCCCATAACCAGATATCGTAATAAAATGAAGTATCGTATCCCATTCCAAAAAATGCAAGGGTATCAACAGTAAAAGCAATAGCATTTGCACGTGGTCCGCCGGGAAAATCTGCTAATTGTATCCACTCATCGCCATCCGGATCATACTCCCAAAAATCTGTTTGATTGGTAAAAGTGGTATCATATCCGCACGCAACATATCCTTTTCCATTTAATGCAAATCCGGTAGCACTATATCGCGGTGAGCCACCAAAATTTGTTCTCACTATCCAAGAATTTGACACGGCTTTATATTCATAAAAATCATTTTTAAATCCGCCGTCATCTCCTGTGCCAACGTATGCACTTCCATCAATAACAAAAGCAATGGCAAATCGTCTTGCGGTGCCGGTAAAATCAGCTTGTTGCGACCAAGTTCCGGTTGTTGTATCTAATTCCCATAAATCATTTTTATATCCGGTGGCATCCTGACCTAAACCAACATAACCTTTTCCATTCACAGAAAAACCAACTGCTCCTCTCCTGTCTATACCACCAACAGAGGCTTCAGGGGTCCAGCTATTAGTCGTATAATCATATTTCCAGCAATCATTTAAAAATGGGTCGCCGCTTTGTCCCGTTGCAATATAACCAAAATTACCAATGGTAAATGACGCAGCGGTGTTGCGTTCAAGACCTTCACCAATGGCACCACCGAGGCTTTCGGTTTGTGTCCAGGTGTCATAAATTGGGTCATAAGCGTAGAAACTTCTTCTAAAATCCTCACCATCATAACCAAGTCCCACATAGCCAAAATCGGTAAAACTAAATGAGGATGCAGCACTTCTTCCGTCACCTGGAAAGTCGGCCTTTTTTTCCCAGTTTGGCTGCGCATAACTAGCCAAAGTTAAACAACAAATGGAGGAGCAAAATAATAAAATTGATTTCATGTATGTATTTTAATTGTGCGGATTATTGTAAATATAATTTCCCACTTAAATAATGTTTTTGATTGTTTTCCATAACGGTTATTTCATAGAAATAAATACCATCTGCCAATCCATTTCGATTAAATGCAAACGATGTTGCAGTATAATTTTCATCATGATAAACCGTAATTCCGTTAACATCAAAAACCTTAAATATACTTTTTTCAGGTGTTGTATTTTTTAACGTAATATTTGCTTGTTGTTGAATTGGGTTTGGAGAAACCGTAGCTATAATTCTCTGTTCATCATTGGGATTATCAAACAAAAAATATGGTTTATATTTATACATACTGCGTTTAACACCATCAGGACCTTTACCTGTTCCAACATAACCATATCCACCAATGGTAAACGCTACGCATGATCTGCGTTCACTGCCGGGCAGACTGGCTTTTTGAATCCAAGTATCAGTAATTGGGTTATATTCATAAAAATCCTTCTGGTAACCACCATCAGTACCCATTCCTATATACCCTCTTCCTGAAATTGCTAACCCAACAGCATTAAATCTTGGTGAACCGGGAAAAGTCGCTTTTTCTGTCCATTCATCGGTTTGAGGGTCATATTCATAAAAAGTATTCAGGAAATAATTTTCATCTGAACCACAACCAACATACCCTTTACCGGCAATAGAAAATGCCGTAACTCCGTATCGTGTTCCGCCAGGAATCGATTGTTTTTTAGTCCAATCGTTTATGACGGGATCATACTCCCATAATTCATCAGAATAATAACTCGGTCCATATTTACCGCAAATAAGATATCCTTTATCACCCGCACTAAATCCAGATGCATAATACACTCCACCATTAAAGTTACCGGGCCAATTGTCCTTCGCCGTCCAGGTATTGGTAATTGGATTGTATTCATAAAGGTCACGGCGTTTAGTTCCTGCAAATGCCAAAATGGTATTTATTCCCGTTCCAACATATCCTCTGCTACCAATTGTGAAAGCAATGGCATCCCTCCTGCCCGGGCCGGGTAAATTTGCCTTTTGTGTCCAACTGTTCGTTCCAGGATCATATTCCCAGATATCAGACCTACAAAGGTTTGCCGAATCAACACCGGTTCCTACATATGCCCTACCGCCAATTACAAAGGCGACACCTCGTTCCCTTTCACCACCACCAAATGGCGCTATACTGCTCCAGGTATTTTGGGCTGAAACATGCAGAAAACAAAGTGCAAAAACGATGGAGAAGTAAAGTTTTTTCAATATGTATATATTTGATTTACAGTGTGTTATGTATTTGTATCTGGTAAAAAATTAGCGGAAAAATCGTTTCCCGTTAGTTTTTCGTCAATTAATCCCGATTTTAACACCAAATTACAAATAAAAACGAAATTACTTAACCTTGACTTAACTTTAAATTTACTCAAGGGTAAATTATCTTACCGAATAAGCATACACCATAATTTGCGGAAATAATAACCAGTTAAAATACATGTATATACACGCTGTTTGCCCATTTCTACACGTTAATACTTTCGAAACTCCCATCGCTTAAAACCCTTAGCCTATTTGGAAATATTATAAATAATGAAATTTAAATAAGTGGTAAAAAATATTGGATAATATCAGTTCGGAAACTACCACATTTTGTCATAGGATTACCTTGTAATTGTTTCCAACTTTGTCTCAAATCGAAGTAAATGGAACCTTACCCGCAAACTCGTCCCAAACTTCGCACACAAAATTTATTGAGTTTTTTGTTGATTGTACTCTTGCCATTTCAAAGTATTGGACAAGCTGCTTTAAACTTTCCATATTCTGCTGCAGGTAATAATTTTATTCGCAACAACGGACAGCTGACAGATATGAATGGTGAACTTGCTGATAATGTGTTGTTTTATGCAGAATATCCTTACATGGATGTGTTTATTACAACATCAGGGTTAACCATGTTATTATTGGAGCCGTCTTTAAATGAATTTCAGGAAAAAATATATCATTGGGAGCGGGTAGATATTAATTTGGAAAATGCCTCAATTCTTGAAGCAAACATAAGTATTTCATCACCTGTTTCAACAGGATTTAATTATTTCACAGCTGATTTTCCGGATGGTATTCATGCAGATGAATTTAGTGCATTGACCATCAAAAACATTTATCCGGGTATCGATTGGCAGCTTAGCAATAATGGGACAAGCGGATTAAAATATCAATTTGTAGTTGCCCCGGGAGCTTATCCAAATGATATTCAATTAAACTATTTAGCACAAAATGGTATCAATATAACATCTGAAGGCGCAATAAAAATTCCTACACTTTTAGGTGATTTAATAGATAATGCACCGGTGATTTATTATGCAGGAAGTGAAAAACCAATTGCTACCAATTATGTATTAAATACAACCAGCGATACAAGTGCAATCATACAATTTAATATTACATCCTTCGATTCTACGCAAACCATTATTATTGATCCTGAATTGTATTGGTGCACTTATTATGGCGGAAATAAAGAAGAATGTTTTAATAGTGTTACCACCGATTTAGACGGCAATTTAATTGTTGTTGGTTGGACAGATTCACCAAATTTTCCGGTATATGATGCAGGCACTTATTTTCAAGGCTCATTAGCGACCAACGAAGATGCCATGATTGTAAAATTTTCATCGGATGAAGAAAGATTATGGGCTACTTTTTATGGAGGTAATAAGGAGGATTGGGCTTATAGTGTAGCTACTGATAATAGCGGAAATATTTTTGTATCAGGTGAAACTGTCTCAAACTCCTTTCCGGTTTATAATGCAGGTACTTTTTATCAGGGTGGCTTAAATGGTGATGAGGATGTTTTCATTTTAAAATTTAACAGTGCAGGAACAAGATTATGGGCAACCTTTTATGGTGGAGATAAAAAAGAAGGTGGATATTCAATAGCAACAGACCCAAGTGGAAATATTTTTATTACCGGTTATACTGAATCCACTGATTTCCCGAAATTAAATGCAGGCACATTTTATCAGGCAACCATGTCCGGTGTACAAGATGCATTTGTTTTAAAATTTACCAATACCGGAACACGTATTTGGGCTACTTATTATGGCGGTTCATTATATGATGTTGGCAATGCCATTACCTGCGATTTATCCGGTAATGTTTTTGTAACCGGTGAAACACGTTCGACAAATTTTCCTGTTTTAGATGGAGGTGGATTTTACGATGGCACTATGAGTGGTGATACTGATGTATATATAATTAAATTTTCAAATACAGGGGTAAGAACATTTTCAACTTATTTTGGAGGAACCGATGCAGAGTATGGCAATAGTGTTATTACCGATTTAGAAAACAATATTTATTTCGCAGGATGGACACGTTCATCTGATATGCCAACTTTAGATTTGGGCAATTATTACCAGGCATCACTCAGCGGTTTATCAGATGCGTATATTGTTAAACTGGATAATAATGGCAATTTATTATGGTCTACTTATTTTGGCGGGCCGGGTATAGAAAATGCATACAAATGGGATATTTTAGCCAACGATTTTTGTAATAATATTTATTTGGCATTTACTACATTTTCAAGTGGAATGCCTGTTTATGATGCAGGTTGTTCGAGTTATTACGATGCCTCTTATGAAGCATATGGAGATATTTTTATTGTGCGATTTACTGATTCAGCGCTCATTACCTGGGCCACCTATTATGGTTATGATGCAGAAGAATTAGATGCTTGTATCGGCTCTTCATTAATTGATGGCAAATCGTTGTATATGACAGGTCTATATAATGAATATGACCCCGGTGCACCTGTTCCAATGGCTAACCCAGGTGGTGTTGCCTATTACGATGGCACTCACAATGGCGATAATGAAGCATTCATTGGTAAATTCGAAGCTGTTCCTTTAACCTTAACCACAGAAAACAGCAATTTATGTTTTTGTGTAGATACAGCAGTTGCTATTCCGGATTGTGGTGTTGCTCCTTATGATTATTTGTGGTCAGATGGTCAAACAACTGCAACCGCTTATGGTTTATGTCCGGATGTTTATACCGTCACAGTTACTGACGCAGATTGTAATATTACCATTGGAGATATTTCAATTATTTGCGAATTACCTGTAGATATTATCAGTTTTAATGGCACAATTAATAATCATACTACTCATTTAAAGTGGACCACACTGAGTGAAAGTAATATTGATTATTATCTGATTGAAAAATCGACAGATGGAGAAATATTTACAGTTAATGGTGCTATTTCTTCCGTTGGAGATAATACTATTTCAACAGAATATGTACACTACGATTATATTGCGACTTCAGGCACTTATTATTATGCATTATCAAGTGTCGATTTTCAAGGCAACATTACACCTTATGGCACCATAACATTACCGGTTGTTTTTGATGATGGTGATTTTCAATTATATCAAATTAATAATCAGCTATTACAATTACACATGCATACCACTTGCGGAAGTGAAGGCGTTTTCAGTATTTATGATACTAAAGGTCAATTAATATGTATACAAAATCTCGAATTAAACGAAGGGGAAAATAACCAAACGATTTCGATCCCTGATTTACCGAATGGTATTTATTATGCAACAATTGTAACAGCTCGCAAACAGTATAAAGGGCAGTTTATGCGGTATTAAATCTCCTTTAATTCCCACAAATCTTTAAGATTGGTTCCACTTGTACCTAGGCCGCAATAACCATGATTGCCTATTGTGAATGCACTCATATACCGGCGACCAATTCCAGGAAATTCCGGAACAGTATCCCATGTATCAGTGCCGGGATTATATTGCCAGAAATCATCATAATTAGTCCCACTTGAGTAGTCATCACCCGTTCCAATATAACCATACCCATTCATCGCAAAACCACAGGCTTCCTGTCTGGTAGGACCTGGAACATCTGCTTTAGTTGTCCATGTATTGGTAACAGGGTCATATTCATAAAAATCGTTGGTGGAGCCAAATGCATTTCCTGTTCCGATATACCCTTTATCGCCTATGGCAAAACCTACTGCTGCTATCCTGGCAGCACCTATTAAATTGGCCATTTGTGTCCAATTGTTAGTAACCGGATCATATTCCCACAAATCCTTTTTATAATTGGAAGCATCAGTACCGGTGCCAACATAACCTTTTCCATTTATTGCAAATGCCACAGCGCCATGTCTTGCAGAACCGCCAAAATCGTCAATTGCTGACCATGTATTGGTTTTTGCGTCAAAGGCATAAAAATCCTTTTGTTCCACAAATCCGGGATTGCGGCCGGTTCCAACATAAGCAATATCGCCAATGGTAAATGCAACGGCCTGAATAACCTTGCCCCCCATGAAATTGGCTTTTTGTGTCCAGGTATTAGAACCGGGGTCGTATTCCCAAATATCCTCAAACAAAATATCTACTATGGAATTATAATGCCCTAATCCCATATAACCACGTCCACCAACAGAGAACCCAACTCCTCTATGCCTTGCTTCACCACCAAAATTGGCCTTTTCTACCCATACCAATTCGGCATACGATTGTTGCATTAAGGTGGTAATAAAACTGATAAAAAGCGCAATTGGGAGGAGTTTTAGCGACATATTTGGTGTGTTAAGTTATTATGAATACAATGTTAAATTTACCTGTTTTTGCGAAAATTGCAAATTCTACCACTCGTTTTATGAATTTATAACTATGTAATTTCCCAACTTTTAACCTTTCAATAAGTTGATTATTTTAGCTGTATGAAATACGAAAATTCCATTGTTATTCAATTACCTGTTGCCCGTGTTATCGAATTATTCGACAATCCGGACAACATGAAATACTGGCAAAAAGGTTTGCAATCATTTGAGCACGTTAGTGGCACTCCGGGACAACCGGGAGCCGTTTCTAAATTGGTTTATAAAATGGGTAACCGTATGGTTGAAATGAAAGAAACTATTACCGAACGCGATTTACCCAAAACATTTGCCGGTATTTACGAGGCGAAAAATGTTTGGAATTACGTCAATAATAGTTTCATCGATAATGGCGATAATACTACCACTTATATTTCAGCCACTGAATTCAAATTTTCAGGATTGATGATGAAAACAATTGCATTATTAATGCCCGGTGCATTTAAAAAACAATCACAAAAATATCTTGAAGATTTTATGGCTTTTGCCGAATCACAGCCATCAGTTTAAAATCTGAATATAGTTGAAAAAATAATTCGTTCTTCATTTTTCACCAAATCGGCAACATATCCTGCCGGTTCACCAATTGGTGGGTTCCAGCCATTTGGAGATGTAACACCTCCCGGCCCTGAAAAATAGGGAATATTGGTATGTCTGCTTACGTATTCCACACCAAATGTCATGTATTCATTTGGCATAAATTGCACACCTGTTGAAACATCCCAACCTTTAAAAGTATCACCGGGGTTTTGTGTAACTACTCCATTTCCTGCAGGTAATAATGCTAAATAACGTCCGGGATTATTAATGGTTCCTCCACCAAATGTCCATGCCCAATGTTGTTGCCCAAACCAAAATCGATTATACAACATCAAACTCAAAAAGTTTTGAGCAGGCGTTAAACTATCTCCGTTAAATGGCACTACTCCACCACCGGATTCAAATCCCGCATCAACAGTAAAAGAAAATGCAGCTTTAGAAATGCCATTATTCGCCGGTTTGTCGATATATTTAATTACGGCTGAATTATCTGTATGAAATCGTAAACGGTCAGGTGTATTTGGTGTATCGTGACCAACATAAGAACTGCTTAATATACTGGTATTGGTATTGGGCCGCCATTGAATTTGATAACCAACACCGGGCATTTCGTTAAACATAGCGTAAGTCTGCCATCCATTAATTAACCACAATTCAATTTTTAATTTTTCACTTGGAAATAATTGTGCTCTTGCACCGGTAAAAAACCATGGCGTATTATCGCTGGTAAAGGAAGGCTGGTAATTCCAATTTTCGAAATTATTATAGGATAATAAACCCACATACGATTTAAATAAACCAAAATCAATATTAATTCCGTGCATTTTATTTAAATGAATGCCTGCATAAGCATCGGTTACATAACGCAATGCATTATATAAATCAAATTGACCGCGCAATGGTGTATTATCGTTTCGCGGAATTCCTGTGGCTCGTGAACCAAACTGTAACATCAATTTCCCTCTTGCACCACTTTCGGGTTCATTTATTTCGCCACCAACTTCTATATAGGAAATATTAAATTCATTACTTCTGAAAGTGGCTGTGCTGCCGCTATTCGTATGGTCCATAGGTTTATTAAATGCATAATTATAATTACAGTCCAGTGTAATACCGCCGGTAAAATATTTGCCTGCTAATAATGCTGATTTTTGCCGATTATTCCCCTGCACCCAGGTAAAATCGCCAAAGGCAAAAGGTTCAGCTTTTTTTAACAATGTTGTGTCTGTCGCTGTGATTTGAACAATACTGTCCTCTGCTAAAGGTTTAGCATCAACTGCATTTAAGGAGAACAAACAAAATACAATGCATATCATTTTTTTCATAACATTTTTTTTACGGCAATAATTTCCCGTTTACCCAGAAACTGGATATTGCCAATAGTGATTGGAATAATTAAATTAATTTAATCGTGTAAGTTCCACTGTCTGTGCCGGCGAATATACCAATGGCACCTGCTCTACCAATACATCACTTTTATCGAGACCAAACGCACGTTCATCGCGCTGACTAATACGTTTAAGGAAAAAGTAGGTATTCATAAGCAATCCTTCTTTCAGTGAAAATTCATTTTCAACGGATAAGAATTTTTCAATAACAATAAATTTAAAATCAGGCTCAGCATTATATTTCGAAGAACCGTCCGGACGAATATGCAGATTGAGTTCTTTATTGGCTACCAGCTCCTGCACAATTTTTTTGAAATATAATTCTGTGCGCAACTGCACTCTGAACCCAACATGAATATTAATTTTTATTACCTTATCATCCACGAGTTCTGAAACATCGTAATTTAATGTGTAAGGATGTTCGGTACGATTAATATGCACAAACCAATATACATCAGCCCGTTTGGGTTTTTTGGAGAAAATAGAACGAACAACTTTATCTTCAATTTCGTGCCTGTAATCAGCTTTTGTTAAATAAATTAAATGTGTTGAGAATTTAGGAATGGTATCATCTTCACTTAATTCCATTAATTGTTTGGTATGTCTTCCAATATCAACAAATTTGGTAAATCGGTTATTAATTTTTCTTGCACTGTGCCAAACATACATGGTAAGGAAAATAAATATGGCAAAAAACAAAAATGTCCAGCTCTCTTTAATTTTAACCACATTGGCAACAAAAAATGAAAGTTCGATAGTCGCGAAAAATGAAACAATAGCAAATACCAGCCATTTATTCCATTTCAGCCTATATATCATGAAAAAGGTGAGTAAGACTGTGGTCATCATCATAGTAATGGTGATAAAAAATCCATAAGCAGCTTCCATATGTTCTGAAGAACGGAAATATAAAACTGTGCCCACACATCCCAGCCACAAAATAATGTTTACACTGGGAATATAAATCTGACCTTTTAAATCGGTTGGCTGGCGCACGAGTACTCTCGGCCAAAAATTTAAGTTCATCGCTTCATTAATTAAGGTATAACTTCCACTAATTAATGCCTGCGACGCAATTATAGCTGCTGCTGTCGCAATTAAAATACCCGGTAAAACAAACCAATGCGGCATCATTTCAAAAAATGGATTTCTGCCATCAAGGGTTGTTCCGCCTTCATGTAATAACCAGGCAGCTTGTCCCAGATAATTAATCATCAAACAGGTTTTTACAAACCCCCAAGTAATTCGAATATTTTTTCTGCCACAGTGACCTAAATCAGAATACAAAGCTTCCGCTCCGGTAGTTGCTAAAAATACAGCACCAAGCAACCAAAATCCTTTGGGATATAATACCAATAATTCGTAAGCATATTTTGGATTCAACGCTTTAAATACATCGGGATAATGCATAATTTGACTTAAACCCACAACAAACAACATCGAAAACCATACTACCATCACCGGGCCAAAAGCGCTGCCTACTTTTTGGGTACCAAATCGCTGCATAAAAAATATGAGCGATAAAATACCAATTACAATTGGAATAGTAGGAATATGCTCTAAACCCGGAACAATTTCCAAACCTTCCACTGCAGATGAAACAGAAATAGGTGGAGTAATAATGCCATCAGCCAATAACGTTGTTGCGCCTAAAATAGTAGGAATGACTAATTTTTTACCATATCTCCTTACTAATGAATACAAGGAGAAAATACCACCTTCCCCTTCGTTATCTGCGCGTAGTGTAAGTACAATATATTTTAAAGTAGTTTGAAAAACCAGCGTCCAAAATATACACGATACACCACCAAGTACTAAAACCTCTTCAATATTTCTATCTAATACCACAGCTTTGAGCACATATAAAGGGCTGGTTCCAATATCGCCATAAATAATGCCCAATGCTACCAACAAAGATGCCGCTGTAATTTTATCAATATGTTTTCCTTTTTCTGTTTGCATAGCTATTATTTTATTCTCCCGATAATCGATATCCTACCCCGGATTCTGTGATTATTATGGTTGGATTATTTGGATCTGTTTCAATTTTTTTTCTGAGTTGTGCTATAAATACACGTAAATATTGTGACTGTTGAATATAACCCGGTCCCCACACCTCACGCAACAAATATTGATGAGTCAACACCTTGCCTTCGTTTTTTACAAAAAGTGCTAAGAGTGTATATTCAGTTGCAGTTAATTTTACCAGTTCACCATGAATGCGCACAGTTCTCGCTACCAAATCTACTTCCATGTGATTGGAGATAAATACGTTATTTTCATTTTCAGCATACATATTACGCAATGCAGAACGCATTCTTGCAAGTAGTTCTCCTGTCCGAAAAGGTTTAATTAAATAATCGTTTGCGCCTTCATCCAATGCCAATACTATATCGGATTCTTCTGATTGTACCGATAAAATAATAATGGGTTTATTATACCATTCACGTAACTGTTTTAATACATCATGTCCGCTGGCATCGGGCAAACCGAGGTCTAATAAAATAATATCCGGAGGATGATTAGCTGCCTTTATCAATCCCTCTTTAGCAGAATTAGCTACGATAGTTTTATAATCGCTGCTTTCCAGTGTGATTACCAATAATTTACAAATTGGTAATTCATCATCTATAATTAAGACCTCCGGATTATTCATTTTTCAAATTTTTTAGATAAGTAGTTTCTGCAGGAATTACAATGGTAAATTTCGCTCCACCTTCGGGCATATTCACTAAGGTTACTGAACCTCCTTGGGCTTCGACAAATCCTTTTACTATTGACAATCCTAATCCTGTTCCACCGGCAGCCGAATATTTTACCCGATAAAATTTGTCAAAAACTTTTTCAATTGCTTCTTCAGGAAATCCATTGCCATTATCCTGCACTATTAATACAAGATGTTCTTCCTGAGAAAATGCCTTAATCGTAATAACGGCATGTTTAGGTGTATATACAGCCGCATTCACAGCGAGGTTATAAAGTATTTGTTCTATAAGTCCATGATCAATTTTAAATAAGGGAACATCATCTTTTATACTTACAATAAATGGATGAGTAGCATAATCATCTTTTAATCGATTTACAACTTCGTAGGCAATTTCGTTAATGTCGCACCAATCGCGTTTAGGTGCAATAACACCGGATTCGAGTCGCGACATATTAAGTAAATTTTCCACCTGTCTGTTTAATCGCCAAGCAGCCTGCGCAATTTCTGTTGTTAATTCTTTTCTATTGGTTTCGGTAAGTTTGATATTTTCTGTTTGCAGATTATCCGTAGCGCCAATAATGGT
>DAORKJ010000087.1:0-2351 GCA_035439505.1 Chitinophagales bacterium | reverse complement strand
ATAAGGGCACTCAAAACCGCAGCACATAACACCGGCCATATACTTAAAAACATCGCCAGTACCGAAACAGTCGCCAATAAAATAAGTGCAACCGTTTTATATCCAATCAATTCAGATGTGGTATAACAAATAGCAGCAATAAGCAGAACAGTAATAACACTGATTAAAAATTGCTGTACTTTCGATTTGCCCGATGATTTTGTCCCGGCCATAAGCAGTGGTTTAACTTATGGCACAAAGTTACTTCCCCGTTTGTAAGTATGGTGTAAAACCAATACCCAACCACATAAAGATTTTATAAAGATTTCATTCCTTAATTACCTGACCAGCGTAATATTTCCCTGCATAACTTGTTCTGTTCCAGAAGTAGAAAGGTATTGTAGCACATATACATAACTGCCAATAGGCTGATCGTTGCCTTCAAATATGCCATTCCAACCAAGATTGTTCGCATTTCCCTGAAAAACTAATTCACCCCATCTATTAAAAATCTGAAATGACAATACCCTGTTTGGGTCCATCACGATTACAAAGGCATTGTCGTTAAATCCATCGCCATTCGGACTAAAGGCATTAGCAACAGCAATATCTTCACAATAAGTTACCTGTATGGTATCAGATGCATCTTTACATAACAAATCAGCAGTGACAAAATAGGTGCCCGGAGTAGTTACTAAAATTGAAGAAGTTGTTTCACCTGTATTCCAGGTAAAATTTGGTAAATCATTACCTGCATCTATTAATAAGACATCTATGCCACCAACCGGACATAAAATTAAATCCTCACCTAAATTTATGGTCGCATTTAAATACGGGTCTTCATTTATTGTTACATTATCGGTAAATGTCTCACACAAACTTTCAACTGTAATACTATAAGTACCTGCTGAATTTATGGTAATACTCTCATCAGTTTCCCCATTGCTCCAATCGTAAGATTGAAAGCCTTCTGGTACTGTTAATGTAATTTCCCAAACAGGTTCACAAATTAACATGTCATCCCCTAGTTCAGGAAATAATCCGATTGGTGGTATCACTTCTATAATAAACGAATCAATAAATGATGCGCAATCAGCAAATCCTTGTAGATAATAAGTTCCGGCTGCATCAATTTCAATAGAACCGGATGTTTCACCTGTGCTCCATAAATAGGTATCATAAGAAGGCGAACCATTTAATGTATAGGGTAATTCGGTAAAACAAATCTCTGTAATATCTGAAGAGGTATATAATGAATCTTCTACAAATAAAACCGATGCTGTATCATGAATAGTACCGCAACTTGTTTCCATTTGTAACCAGTATTCACCGGTTGCATAAACGGTTATTTCAGCAGACGTTTCACCTGTGCTCCATAAATAACTATTCGCACAACTTGGGGCAGATAATACAAAAGGATTACATACAACGGTATCAGGTAAATACAACATACTATCTACCGGGCTAACCAAAACATCTTCAATAAATAAATAAACCAATGGATTTGCTCCTAATACCCCGCCATCGTAAGCAACAACTTCTACTTCATCATCAGGATGAAAATTGCCGATTGCCACCCAAGACTCTCCTCCTGTTGCTTCAAAAAATCCACAAATTTTCGTCCATTCTCCCGGAGGGTTGATGTAGTTGCCGGTTCCATTATTTTCAATTTGTGGTGTTACATCCAGCACATCGCTAATTCCGGGACTACCAATTTTTTCTGTTGCAAAATATGCACCTATTGCATCTGTTGTTGCATGGTCCGCTTCCAAAAAATCAGATTGAACTGCGGGAGCACTCCAGAATTCTACATAATAGCAGGTTCCTGCAACTAAAGGCTCCGCCAATTCTCGTTGCACATATTCGCGGTATAAAAACGTATTGTTATCGTATAAATCTGTCCAAAATCCACCATAAGCATTACCCGTTCTTGCCGGTTGATCTGCAGCAAATAAATTTGTAGGTACGCTTACTTGTGTAAACCCCGGCGCACACGAATTATAATAATCAGGTGTTCCTCCACTAGCTGCATACCAGTCGTCACAATAATAATCGCCATCATATGAAAAACCTGAAATGGATACAGGGCAATCGTTATAATCCTCGAAACTGTAATTTTCGACAAGATTATATTGCGCAGTCACAAAATTGCTTATTACCAAGCCACATAAAAGGAGGAGTAATTTTGTTTGCATTGGTTGTCTTTAACTCAAATATAGGTAATTCGATTTACAACCAACAAAAACACATTTTGGCGTTTATCGCATCTCACCAAATAGTTCAATCAGCTTCTTTTCACGGAATTCGAATATCGATTGGAGTTGTTTGCGGATAAATAAAAAATTGGCTAAACTACCTAAAATGCCCATTGG
>DAORKJ010000086.1:13604-15527 GCA_035439505.1 Chitinophagales bacterium | reverse complement strand
AAGGTAACCACACGCTCAATAGCCACTTCGTCGGTTTTTTTCTTCAAAAACCCCAAACCCACATAACTAAAGCCTGTAAGCACTGAGCTCAGGCAGAAAATGAAGATGAGTGCCTTTACAGTGTTTCTTTTAGTCAGATGACGTAAAAAGAACGCACCATAAGACTTGTTGCGATTGTCGAAAACAATCTCATCCATGGTTTGGTTTAAATACTTTTTATTATCTTCCATAATCTCGGATAATTTTTTATTTGGATGCCTTCGGAACCGAAATTCCATAAAACATCTAAAAATTATTTATTTATTGTGGTGTTGGCACGATATCCAACTTTCCACCATTGGCAATTGCTTCCAGTTCTAAATCAGCGATATCCTGAATGGCATAGATTTTAGTATTCGTAATATCCATTTCATCGAGAATGTCCACCATATTTTTATAAGAAGCACCTTCGGTCATTTTAATGATAACAATCATTTTTTCCGGGTTACCATGTTTTCTGCCTACGTCTTTTTGTTTATCGTATAAAACCTCTCTTACACCATCAGCAGCATAATTGGTGGTTTTCATATCATAAACAACCTGACCTTCGTAATACCAGATTTTATCATCCTTATCTAACAATAAGTTGATTACCTGAGATTCCTTAACGTCGGTTTTCACCTGTTCGTCTTTTTTAGGCATATTCAGCTCCATGGCCACCGGCTTGTTCAGCGTGGTAGTCAACATAAAGAAGGAAATCAACAGGAACGCCAAATCCACCATTGGGGTAAAATCGACCCTGGTTGACATTTTTTTGGAACGAACCTTGCCTTTCCCGTGCTTACTGTGACTCCCTTTCTCGGGCGTTTGTATATCAGCCATAGCTAGTTCTTTTATTTAGCAGGAGGTTCAGTGCCTGCTGTTTCAGCAGCAACCGGCCCTTCGAGCGATGTGATTAAATTAAATGTATGAATGTTGACAGGTTCTTCAGTCAGAATTTTGATTACTTCCTGCACTGCTTTAACATTAGTGGTTTTATCGCCTTTAATGGCAACCCTGATGTCTTCGCGGTCGGTAGCCCCTGATTCTTGTTTGTCTAAACGGTCGGCCCAGCGTGCGGATTGTATCCAATCGCGCAATTGGTTGTTGGCCGAATCGATAGGCACGCCGGAAAAATCTTTCAACGACCCCAAATCGGCAGCAGGAATATCCAGTATTTCCGGCAATTGGCTAATATCATAACCATAAACCGGTAAATTGATAAAGTTGGCGATTTGTTGATCGGTTAATTTTTCCAAAGCAGGGTAGGTTTTACTGTAGCGTTGTTTAAGATTTTGAAGCGTAGCTACTTTTACTTTCGGATTTTCTACCGAAAAGTAAATCATACCTTCTTTATCTACAGTAATAACCATCATATTATCCGGAACGGGTATTTCCGACTCGGAGCTTGGCATATCGATAACGACAGGCTGAGCCGGGCGGAATTTTGCCGTAAGGATGAAGAACGTCAACAGCAGGAACGACACGTCCGTCATGGCGGTCATATCCACTATGGTGCTACTGCGTTTTACTTTTATTTTAGGCATCGTTATTTCGTTTTGAAACGTGCACTGAATTTAGTGAATTATTTCTCTGTTGCAGAGAAGGTTTGTGTGATGGTGAAACCAACTTCGTCAATTCCGTAAGTCAACTTATCTATCATTCCTGTAAAAATGTTATAGAAAATGATGGCGAAAGCTGAAGTACCGATACCGATTGCTGTATTTACAAGGGCTTCTGAGATACCGGCAGATAATGCGGTAGGGTCAGGAGTACCTTCAGTAGCAAGGGCAGAGAACGCACGAATCATACCCAATACCGTTCCGAGGAGGGCGATGAGTGTTCCGATAGAGGCGATAGTTGCCAAAATTGGAAGGTGCTTTTCTAAAGCCGGCATTTCTAATG
>DAORKJ010000086.1:0-13504 GCA_035439505.1 Chitinophagales bacterium | reverse complement strand
ACGTTCAACTGCAAAAACGCAAACCGTAAGGAATAACGCTAATAATACAGGAACGATGAACCCCCCTTCGTGCACTAATGCAAGGTAGTTGCCCGGTTTTGGGTGACCGTCTTCCGTAAAGTTGGCTTTGTCACCTGCTACGAAGACATAAAATAAAATACCTATCACAAGATTAATTGCGATAACCAAGATTCCAAGACTGTTTACAGTGGTCTTTTTTGTTGTTTTTGCTGCTGATTGAGCCATAAGGTTAATTTTAATTTCCTTTTAATAAATGTTATAGTGGGCAAATATAGATTAATTTTTAAAAAAAGCGTTTTGCAATTAACGTTTTTAAAATTTCACTTTATTATTTTTATGTTAACCGCAAAGTCGCCAAATTGTTGTATTGCCGCAATTTAAGTATAAACTCATGCCTTAATTGCTTTGGTATATTAGCCCGGCTGTTTTACACAAATTTGACAATAACCCATTGAAAATCAAGCCACACGGCCTGTTTTGTCGAACAGTGGGCTCAATTTGTCGAAAAAAGAAACTGCCTTGCCATAATCTTTACAACTTTGCACTATGAGCATAGGTTTAACAAAAGTGAATAAAATGTTCAAATCGCCTTCATGGCGTATTTTCTTACATGTGGCTTTCTGGCTGTTTTACCTGTCGTTGCCTTTTTATGCCTATTTGGAGGCCAGTCCTTCGAAATATGCCTATCTCATACTCATTTTGGTCAATTTGGCTTATTTGCCCTTTTATTATACCCTGGCTTATGTGCTTATTCCCCGATTTTTTAACAAACGCAAATGGCTGTATTTTGTGGTGTATACCCTTGCCAGTTATATTTTGTTTGTATGGGTGTGCAAGGGGATTGAAATGGCCTTCTTCGACCGTTTAATTTATGAAAAGGAGATAGCCGATTTCAAAGAAGAAATTGACAGTCCGCTGTTAGATGGTTTTGAGCTGCTCAGAATGGTATTTGTTACCATTATTCCATTAAGTATCATGCTCATGCGCCGATTTATGCGGGTGTATGTGGAGCGAACAGAATTAATAAAAACCAATACGGAGTTGGAATTAAATTTTCTCAAATCGCAGATTAACCCGCATTTTTTATTTAATACCTTAAATAATATTTATTCTTTATCGCTGCAAAAATCGGATAAGTCGCCGGAAATGATTTTAAAGCTGAGCGATTTAATGCGGTATATGTTATATGATTGTAATGTGCAGCGCGTTGACCTGGAAAGAGAAGTGCAATTTTTACAGGATTATATCGACCTTGAAAAAATTCGTCACGGCGATAAGGCTACAATCAATTTTACGGTTACCGGTGTAACACACGAAAAAAAGGTACCGCCTTTATTATTAATCCCGTTTGTAGAAAATGCATTTAAACACGGTATTAATGCACAATTTGGGAATGCATGGGTGCGTATTGATTTACAGTTGGATGACAAACAACATGATTTTATTTTTATAATTGAAAATAATAAACCTTCGAGCGAAGAAAAACTCAATCACAAAAACGGTGGGATAGGTATTTTGAATGCGCAAAAAAGATTACACATGTTATATCCCGATGCACATACATTATTTATCCGTGAAAATGAATCAACTTATATCATTGAACTACGAATACCTAAATTATGAGTCAAAAAATAAACTGCCTGATTGTTGATGATGAACCTTTGGCGCAACAGGTAATAGAAACATATATTCAAAAAATGCCGTCGCTGGTGTTGGTGGGCAAATGTGATAATGCGATGGAAGCGTATGAAGTATTACACAACGAAAAAATTGATGTCATGTTTTTAGATATTCAGATGCCGGTAATCACAGGTGTTGAATTTTTGCGAACATTACAAAATCCACCGGCGGTAATTTTTACTACTGCTTATCCTGATTTTGCTATGGAAGGGTATGATTTAAATATTACCGATTATTTATTAAAACCCGTTTCATTTGAACGATTTTTAAAAGCGGTGAACAAAGCAACCGAACATATTGCATTGCAGCAACAATCGGCACAGGAAAATGATGCAACAGCAACCGATTATTTTTTTGTAAAAGAAGACAGTAAGTTGGTGAAAATCAATTTTTCGGATATTGACCATATTGAATGTATGAAAGATTACGCGAAAATTTTCACCAAACAACGTATGATCGTAACACATCATACCATGAAACGATTTGAGGAAGTTTTGCCTCCACTACAATTTGTCCGCATACACCGAAGTTATATCGTAAACATTCCTGCCATTCAATCTATTTTCGGCAATATAGTTGAAACACCTAAAGGTAAATTACCCATTGGTGCCAATTATAAAGATGAATTGATGAAAATGGTTTCGGGGGGGTGAGTACTAAAAAAGTGTTTTCATCATTTATGAAATAATAAATAAGGCTCTTCAATATCGTTTTTTATTGATTTTTAATTCGACAGGTAAAATTGTAAATAAGTAAAATGATAACGAATCCAATTCAAATAGTGGAAATAAAAAATTTCTCAACTGGATTTTATTTAATTTCAATAGATAATAAAGGGTTACAATTAGACAATTTATGGCTTTTTTATATATCCAATTAAACATATTGTTTGGTAAATTTATATTGAATATATTTATACTGTGATTTCATGGGGGTAGCGAGTGTTATCAAAGTCCTTCTGAGCCATTGCTTTTTTATTCTTTTCCTCCAGACCGTAATTTCCAAAAGAAAAATAAAAAAGAGAAAAAAATAAAAAGACAGGAACTTGCTCAATATGTGCAGGACATAATACCTTTGTGGAGAGATTTTTTTTGATTTGTAGAATAAGTATAAAAATCAATTTATATAAACATGTTTTGAAATTACCTCATCACCTTGCTGAATTGTAACTATATAATTACCTTTTGGAGTTTCCCCTAATTGTATAGATGTATTAATGTTTAATATCTCCCCTGAGTAAACAACCTGTCCTGTTAAATTTAAAATTGACACCTGAATATCTCTATTTAAATTTACATTAGTTATGTATACAGTTTTGTTAAAGCTGTAAATGCGTAAATCTTTAGATATGTTTGCAAGAGTTTCTACAACTATGTTCAAGCTGTCCAAATTAATAACATGTTCTTTTACAAACGTGGTATCACCAATTGTATCTCCGGTTAATATTGGGCCATTAACTCGATTTTCATAAGCATAGTCTTTGACAATCAAAGTTCTTCCTTCATCTTTCACATCGCATCGTATCCATCCATAGTGGCCATGCCCAAATTCGTCCTTGAAGTTAATTCCTAAGTAGTGGTCTAGCATTTCTGGGTACCAATTGCCCGCAGGATCAGTATCTATACCAGAGAAGGTAATAAAGAATAACCTAGTTGCTAGACCTTGATAAAAATAACCATGAAACTCAAGAGATTCGTTTATTGGTATACTTTCATTTAATGCAAATGGATAATAATATCGAAAACTATACAGAGAGGAGCTATAAGTTCCAGCAACTTTATTTCCCGGAAATGGATTAACCATTATTCTTTGAAAATGGACATCACCGTATGGATAATCGTATGAAGTAAAATCAGTATTCATAAAACCAAAATCAAGGATACCATCATTATTCAAGTCTAATTCTGTAAACTCTCCGCCGTTGTCTAATGTAATATCTGGCTCAATATCTACATACACAGCATCTGCATTTGCAACACCATGCATTAGCAAATAGCTTGTTGCAAATGCAGAATACCATTGTATGTCTTTTTTAAATTTCATTAAATTAATTTGCTTTAATTAATTTTTAATCACTTGCTCATTTGCCTGGGTCTTTATTATCACGGTATACCAACCAGCGGGCAACAAAGCAACATCAATTTGTTCACCTAAGTAACTTTGTTGTTCTTTGCAAAGCACCCCGCGCATGTCATAAATTTCAATGTCTAATATTTCATTTTCAATATTGCCTGTTATTACAAAGAAATTTCCTGTAGGGTTTGGATAAATTGAGAGGTCTTCATTTTCAAGCCATTCACCCTTCCTGCCGTGAGGATAGGTAACGACTAATCTAGTTTTAATATATCCCGCTGAATGGGGTGGCACTGTTAAAATCAAATCATTATCCTTAATTGTATCTATGCCGGTGATTATGATTGGGTGGTTGCCATCATCGAGTTCATAAATCATGTCAAAACCATCTGAGTAAATTTCGACTGTGTCCATTTCTTAGGCAAATTGAGTTGAAACAGCAAAAGGGAGCAATAAAATCACTAAGATTATTAAGGGATGAAACCAATTCGATTTTTGGGGAAAAATTTTCATGTTTTGAGATTAACGGTTATAAAAATGTTTATTTTGAAGTTCTTTTTATTCTGAATTACTGGATAAAAAACTGTGTTTTAATGAAAAGAACTTCTTTAGAAATAAGTATTTTCTATCCAAATATAGTATTTTTTATTATCAAAATCCTTGCTAGCCAAAAAAGCGCATTGAAAGAAGTGTAACTTAATGAATGAGGCTATGAGCGGAGTACTGGGTGGAGTAAAAGAGTCCACCGCGGCGGACGGTTGCGACCTATGTAGAAGAAGGCATAAGCCTTCGCAATACACAAGCGGTTGGTTGTGTGTTTTTGCCCCCAAAAACATAACATCCCCACAAGCCATTCGACAGCGCAAGCGATTTTGTCTACCGCATTTCAGGTAGGCTGCGTGTGAGGCTCCATGACTGAGGTAAAATTATGACAAACTCTTAAACACAAGTGTACAATACGGGTGTAGTCTCTACTCCTGTATTGGTTTGGCGTGATTTTTTCGAGGGCATAACACTGAACTCCTTCCCCCCCCCAATATTATTAAATTACTAAATTTTCAAATTACAGTATTGCTAATTACAGCACGTTTTGAAGGTTGATATAAAAAAATATAATTTGTTGGCCTAAACCATCCTATTAATAAAATTTCTTATTTTCTTTAAAGAAATTTTTAATAGAAATCATTTAACAACCCCATTTTAGCACGACTAAAAAATAACAGGCAAATTGGTTTATCAATTTCCATATTATTTCCCTATTTTAAGCAGTACATTCCGAGCACGCAATCTTCTCACATCTTTTACCTTATCCCACTTCCCTCAAGCACCAACAAATTTCAACCCAAACAACAACAAAAAATTTGTCCCTACACTATTCTCTTCGAGAAAATAAAATTCGAAACAACAACTTTTATTTTAATCATTCACCCTGTTTCCAAAACAACCGATACACTAAGGCCAAAATTTATTGGCAAAGGCTCCATAATATACTTGCCTGCGTGCTGTTATGGTAGGCGGTGGTTGACGCAAACCGGAGGACGGGCAAAAAATGAATTTTCCCCCAAATAATTTGCACAGCCATTTTATTTTTACTCTATTTGTCCAAAAAACAGACATGAAGCGACTACTACTATTATTGATTTTAGCTTGTACCCTGCAAATTGGTAAGGCTCAGGTAAATGACCATGCCATTGGTGTTAGGGGAAGTTATGGGGGTGGGATTACCTATCAACATGGATTAAGTGATATTAACAGGGCAGAGATTATTGGTGGGTTTGGTTTAAACAATGCTATACTTAGTTTGAGAGCAGCGGTGGCTTACCAATGGGTGTTTGATGTGGGCGTGGGTTTAAACGTATATGCAGGCCCGTCGGCAACGGTTGGGGTGCAGTTTTTAGATGCGCCTGTTGGCAATGCGGAAGATGGATTATTTATTTTATTAGGTGGTCAGTTGGGTATTGATTACAATTTTCAGGAATTTCCTTTTATGGTTTCTGTAGATATTATGCCGCAGGTGGGTGTATTAAACAGCAATCAAGATTTTTATATTGACCCTGCTGTTGCGATTAGATATGTATTTTAATTAAAAGTAAAAATATTATTGAAGGTGAATGATAGCAATATGGTTCACCTTTTTTTATGCTTCGCGTTTGCGTTTGTAAATTTTTACGGCAATCATCATAATTACTGCCAGCAACAATAATCCGAGAAGACCATACAACATGTTTGCCGTATTTTTTAATTCGATTAGAAATACGATGGCAACCAGAAAAATAGTGGCTAACTCGTTAAATAATCGCAATTGTTGTGAGCTGAGTTTTGATGTTTTATTGCTTAAGCGTTTTTGAATGCGCAAACAACTAAAATGGTAGGTAATGACGCATAGAATAAAAAATAATTTCATGTGCATCCAGCCTTCTTGCAAAAACTGCTGATTAAAATACAATAAACTACTTCCGGTTATTACTACCAAAATCATGGAAGGTGTGCCAATAATAGACATGAGGCGACGTTCCATAATGGTGAATTGTGTTGCGAGTATCGATTTGTCGGGTTCGTTGCGCTGCAAGGCTTCGGTGTGATAAATATATAAGCGCACAATATAAAATAACGCTGCAAACCAGGTTACAATAAAAATAATATGTGCTGCAACAAAATAACTGTAATAAGCCATGCTTTTGGATTGAGTAATTACCTTACGAGTACAAAATTACCTTGTTTCACTAAATTTTTTTCATTTAATGCGGCAGTTACTCTGTAGGTAAATACGCCCATTGGTTGTAATTCATTTTCATATTTGCCATCCCAACCTTTTTCTAATTTATTGGTCTCGAAAACAAGTTCTCCCCAACGATTAAAAATTTCGATATGATAATTTTTTATGTCGCCGGAATAAATGGCTTCGAAATAATCGTTAAAGTGGTCGCCATTCGGAGAAAATGCAGTTGGAAAATCGATATGATCGCCGCATCCGTTAATTACTATTAATTCGTCGGAAGTGGAACAGCCATTTTCGTCGGTGACAGTCAGGGTATAGGTGCCGGCTTCTGTTGTTGTAAACTGAGGTGTTGTAAATCCATTACTCCAGGAATACGAGTCGTAACCTGAAGGGGCAGTAATTTCTGTTGCACCACAAATGGTAATTGCACTGCCGAGTTCTAATGTTGGATTTGCATTTTCGGTAATTTTAATGGTATCGGTAAAATTACATTCGCCTAAACTAACGGTAACCCAATAGGTGCCGCTTTCATCAAAAAGGTAAGTGGATTCGATGCTACCATCAAACCATTCGTATGTAGAACCTTCCTGTGTTACATCAATAGTCACATTTTCGCCTTCGCAAAATGATTCTTCAATAATTACAGATTCACCGGGGTCAACAACGGTAACTTCCAGATATCCGGTATCGTAATAACAGTTATAGCTGATATTACATTGCAGGGTATAAGTGCCGGGTCCGGGCCAGTCGGTAACGGTCATGGTTGTAAGGTCGTCGCCGGTGTAAACAATACCTGCGGGTAATTCCCAATCGATATCAGCTGCGGGTAAAGTGTTGATGGTATAATCGTTTTCGGAACCTATACAAATGGTGGTAGGACCGGTAATTGAAATGGCTTCAACATCGAGATTGCGGACACATAAGTCGTCGATAGTAGCTGTTAATTTGCGCTGATACGAGCCTCCGGGAAGGTTGCCGATTTGCACGGTGTTTAGTCCGTCGATGGTTGTAGGCACTGTAAAACAGTCGATTTGCCCGTACATGATTTCGTGTTCCTCATCTTCAAAAACATCAAGATGAATGTAGTTGTATGCAACACGAATAAGTTGGATATAATAAGTATCATTATAAGGCGCAGAGAGCAATTCCGATTGGGTTATCACACCGTTGTCGTTGGCATATAATGTAAACCCAATATTGTCAGGAGCGGCCGCAAAATCGCTGGTCCAGGCCAGCATAATGGCATCGGTATTCGAGTTTTCGCAAATGGAGTAGGTGTCCGAATATGGGTTAAGGGTACCTTCCGAAAGCGATAAAACGAGATGCCCTGTTCTTCCTGAGGCGCCTCCCTGAATTGGCGTAAAGGCCATGGAAGCTGTCCAGAAGTCGTTGTTTAATTCGGTGCCCAGCTCGTGATAAAACCGGGTGTCATTCGCATCGATAGTAGCATCATAGTTGAGCGTACCATCTGCAATGGTTAAGTCGCCGGTTTGATTATTCGATGTGCAAGCTCCTGTTACCGGGTAATACCAATAAAAGTATTCCCATGCCGATTCATCAGCAAAATCGTCAGCAAACAAACAAGCTTGTCCAAATAGTTGTGGTGTGTGAAATAGGGAAAACACCAAAAGGGTAAAAATAAAGGGTTTCCGCATGTGGGCAAATTTAGTGATTTTGTATGAAAGGGATATTAATTTTGCGTCATGAAAGCGATAGCATCGGGCGAATTAACTTTAGGTATTTTAGGTGGCGGGCAATTAGGAAAAATGTTGATTGAAGCTGCCAGCAACTGGAATATTCAGTGTCATGTGCTGGACCCCGATGCCGAATGTAGTTGTGCACATATGGCACATACTTTTGTGCAGGGTAGTTTTAAAGATTATTATACGGTTTACAATTTTGGTAAAAATCTGAAAAAAATTACCATTGAAATAGAACATGTAAATGTTGAAGCATTAATTCAATTAGAAAAAGAAGGAAAAACGATTTATCCGAAACCGGCTGTTTTGCAAATAATTCAGGACAAAGGGAAACAAAAATCGTTTTATGCTACAAATGATTTACCCACTGCTCCGTTTACCTTATTGTCGAATTTACAAGAAGTGCTTGCAGGAATTCAAAACGGAACAATTACTTATCCGTTTGTCCAAAAATCATGTACTGCCGGATATGATGGAAAAGGTGTTGCAGTAATTCGTAATGCAAACGATTTGCCTAAATTATTGGAAGGTGCATGTGTGATTGAGCAGTTAATTGATTTTGAAAAAGAATTAGCTGTAATTGTGGCAAGAGATGTTGATGGAAAAACGACATGTTTTCCTGCTGTTGAAATGGAATTTCATCCGGTAGCGAATTTGGTAGAATTTTTATTGGCTCCGGCAATAATTTCGGAGCAGGCTGCAGCTAAAGCACAAAATATTGCGGAGGATTGTATTACAGCATTTGGATTGACGGGAATTTTAGCGGTAGAAATGTTTTTAACTAAATCGGGCGAAATATTAATTAACGAAGTAGCACCGCGACCGCATAACAGCGGACATCATACCATAGAAGCAAATTATGTTTCGCAATATGAGCAATTATTGCGCACCATTTTTGAAATACCAATGGGTGATACTACTCCGCGTGACCATGGTGTGATGGTGAATATTTTAGGTGAAGATGGTTATACCGGTGAAGCCTTATATGAAGGATTAAAAGAGTGCCTCGCCATTCCGGGTGTTTTTGTGCATTTATATGGTAAAAAAATTACCAAACCATTTCGCAAAATGGGTCATGTTACCATTGTTGGAAAAGATGCCAATGCGATTAAAGCAACAGCAAAATTGGTAAAGGAGCAATTAAAAGTGATTGCTTAAAATATTTTATTTGTTTTTAGCCAACCTGTAATACTTAATCGTGGGACATTTGTGATGAGTACTTCATGTTCCAGTTCATCGCTTTTAAAAAAAACACATTTGCAATTTTCAGGTGCAATATTGGTTACAGTTGTTGGATAATGGATACACAATTCGCCGCCATCGCTTAATACCCAGTTAGGATTTAAATAGGTAATCATGGAAAATGCGCGGTCGCCATTTTGTTCAAAGCGGTCGAAATGTTTGGTATAAAAACTGCCTTCTTCGTATCGGGCAAAATGAAATTCGTATCCTGTTATTCCTGCATAACAAGTGGCATTCAGGTGCAAGACAAATGCATCGATAATATCCAAAAAAGCATTTTCACTTGCATTTTCATGTGCACGGTCCAGCCAAAAAATGGTATCGCCTCTTAATAGTTGGTCGAAATGAACAGCAGCCTTATTGCCGGTTCCTGCCTGCACCATTTTATGTGTATTAAATACATCCACCAAACGATTATTCAGGCTGAGTGCCAGTTCAGGGGAAATAAAATTTACATCTATGCCCAACTGATTGTCTACATAGGATTGAATTAGTTTTTCGTAGGGCATAATTTCGATTAAGATGAGAACGTTACCGGTTGCGGTGAAGGTAAGCCGAATAAATGACGTTTTGGGTAATAATTGAACTGAAACCGATAAAGGTTTGTTTGGGTAAACATTATCCTGTAGTTTTGAAAAATAATAAATGGTATATCAGATGAAATCTATTATAACAATAATTGCAATAATCGCTTTTGGGCATATTGCCACGGCACAAACCGGCAGTGTTGCTACTGCAGTAATTGCTTCGAGTATAGTTTGCGACCATTGTCTGGAATGTGGCACTTGTGGTGAAAGTATTGATGACACCTTGTTGGGATTAAATGGTGTGAAAAATATTGCAATAGATGTAAAAGCAAATACGATAACGGTTTATTATAAACCTGAAAAAATTGCATTGGAGGAAATCAAAAAAGCAATTGTTGCAATTGGTTACGATGCCGACGAAATGAAAGCTGACCATCAGGCATATGACAAATTAGATGCTTGTTGTAAAGCACCGGAATAGTTAGCCTGTCAAGTAATATTTATTTTCAACTGAAAATTAATTGCTATTGATGAAAACATGTGTAGTGCTTTTGCATGTAATATTTTTACCTGTTTTCTTACAAGGGCAAACTCGACCTGAAATTTCCACTGTAGATATTACGTATTTCTGGTCGGCATTTGATCAGTTAGCTGGAGCAAAAAATCATGCCGACAGTGTTGAAATAATTCAAAAAAATTATATTGATGTTTGTAGTGATGTATATAGTAAATATATACACCGAAGTAATATTTCCGCAGAGGAGTATGTAACATTATTTACTATTTACCCCAATTATTGGCGAGCTATTCGTCCGCTTACTGAACAAATAACCAATAGGAGAGTAGAACTCGAAATAACACTGCAAAAATTAGCTGCAACTATTCCCGGATTTAAAATACCGGATATTTATTTCGGCATTGGTTGTTTACGGCAGGGAGGAACGATAAAGGGAAATACGATAATTATTGGTGCTGAATTAGCAGCCGCTGATACATTAATTGATAAATCCGAACTTTCAACCTGGTTAAAATCGGTGGTTGGTAAAACGGGTGATATTGTAGCCATGACTGCACATGAATCCATTCATGTACAACAAACCTGGTTCCCTATGGGCGAATTTTTTTCGTTGGCTAAACACCGGCAGTTGCAATTATTGAACATGGCTATTTTAGAAGGTAGTGCCGATTATATTACAGCAAGTGTATTGGGATTAAATATTAATGCCGGAATACGTGAATATGGCCTTCAACATGAATGTGCACTATACGAAAATTTCGAAGCATCAATTGCAAATGACCCATTTGATTATTCGAAATGGTTATACAATGGCAACTCAGCTCGGGACATGCCTGCAGATATGGGGTATTTTATCGGGTATCAAATTACGCAAGCTTATTTTAATAGCGAAGCAGATAAAAACAAAGCATATAAAACCATTTTTAAGCGTGGGAAATATAAGAAGGTTTTTGAGGAAAGCAATTATAAACATATAGTTTGCGGTTCATAATTTCATGCTGAATTAAAATATTTTTTATTGGCCATGCGTTTATCAAAAGATTTGAATAAACCCTACTTACATGAAAAATTATTTTACCCTAGCCTTGTTATTGCTGCTAACACTCTCAGTTCAAGCAATTGATTCAAAAAAAATATGGTATAAAAACGGTCAGCTAAAAGCTGAGGTTGGCTTTGAAAATGGTTTGTTTAATGGCGATTTTAGCTCTTGGTACAGTAACGGCCAAAAAAAGGCTGAAGGGAAATTCCTCAATAATCAACGTATTGGTAAATGGCAATTATGGGATTCGTTAGGGACCCTTCGGGTAGTTCGTGAATATACCGATGGATTTACATTTACGACGCAGCTATTAAAAGCAGTTGATGGAGCGGAATTACCTTTATCGGTATATCCTAAATATCCAACAGCAACAAATAATTTGGGCGAGCCGGATTATCCTGCTTTAGAAAAACATCAAATTTTGGTGTTTAAAGATTTATGGCGCATGATAGACAATACACCTGAAAATGCTTTATTGTTTCAGGATAATACTATGCGTCAGGTGATAAGTAATTATTTGGATATTGAAGGGAATGCGGTGTTTGATGATTATAAATTTAATCACTTGTTGAACATTGACAGTTTACGAAAAATCATGCGTGACCCGAAAATTAAAATAATTGGTTATCGCTTATATGAAGGTTGGAATTATTTTGATCCTTATCAGATGTCTGATTATTGGATTATGGGAATTTGCCCAATTGTTCAGCATACAACAAGTGGTCAAAAAGCAGATTTAGGTTGGATACGATTTAATAATTTACGAGGTGACTTAGATGCGGTTGTTGTGAAAGATTCCGGTGGTAAGGTGATGACATTAGACGAACTGATACAGTCGAATACATTTAGTTCTGTCATTTATAAGGAGGCTAATATTTATGACCGTGCAATAGCTGATTATAAAAAAGGAGATGAAATAATTGCTGAAGCTTATCGCATTGAATTCGACATTTGGGATATGGAACATGAAATTTGGATGCGGTTAACAGAGGAATGAATTAAATCACCATTAGTCATAATTGCACGGCTTTCCTTAATTTTGCAGTAATGGCAAAATCTACATCTTCCAAAGCCAAATCTGCCAAAAAGCAATTGTTACCTGTTGTTGGTATCATTATGGGCAGTGATTCGGACTTAAAAATTATGCGTGATGCAGCTGATATTCTAGAAGAATTCGGCATTCCGGTAGAGGTTACGGTTGTTTCTGCACATCGCACACCTCAGCGTATGATGGATTATGCATCAAAAGCCCATGAGCGTGGTATTAAGGTGATTATTGCCGGTGCAGGTGGGGCAGCGCATTTACCGGGTATGGTGGCGGCTATAACACCATTGCCTGTAATTGGGGTGCCGGTTAAATCCAGCAATTCAATCGACGGATGGGATTCGATATTGTCTATTTTACAAATGCCAAACGGCGTTCCGGTAGCTACTGTTGCTTTAAATGCGGCTAAAAATGCAGGTATTCTTGCGGCTGAGATACTTGGGACAAGCAGTATTGCTATCCGCAATAAAATTATCGCCTACAAAACGAGCATGCAGGATACGGTAATTCATAAAGCAAAAAAGATAGAAAAAGACGGCTATAAATCACATTCCTGAGACCTAATTTTCTTTTATTGGTTCTTATGTAGTTTGTTGTGCTTTTTCGTCAAGTTCAGCTTCCATGGCATCAATCGATGCTTTTAATTTTTTCTCATTAAAGAAGCTGAATATTATAGCTGCGATAAAACATAAAATAAATCCGAAAATACCTGAAAGCCTTATACCTAATTCTTCAAAAGGCACTTTACTAAACACACCGGCTAAATAATTTCCCAAACCTTTCGACTGGTCCAAACCAATTAAAATGGTGAAAATCACAATACCCATTGTTTGCCCGAATTGAATAAACAAACTGCGAATAGCAAAAAAAGTAGCTTCGCGATTTTCTTTTGTTTCATAAGCATCAGCTTGCGTAAGTTCCGCTAAAATTACCGGAGGTAA
>DAORKJ010000085.1:7291-16024 GCA_035439505.1 Chitinophagales bacterium | reverse complement strand
CCAAAACAAAACGTATAACCATGGCTATTCGTGCACTTGCTGCTAAACAGGGTTACGGTGAAATGTTACGTTCAAACAAACAAAATTCAAGTGTATGAAAACATTATTTGTTGTAGTTAGTGTTATTTTTTTTAGCAGCTGCGCAGTTGATGAGGAAATCAATTTTACCAGTTCATTGTGTGAAGCAATTGCGACAAATGACGACAGAAGTTTGCGGACAATTATTGATAATATTTGCGATGAATACCAACCAAATGTAACTGTAAATGACCCGGGCGGACATCAAATAAATTTGCAAAAAGTAATTGAAGATATAAATAACACATTTGATTGTGCCGAGGCTTCATTGGTGTGTTATGCCTGTATTGAAACCTATCCTCCCATTTCTGAAATACGCATAGAAACTACTGTAGACAGCGTTTATTATTTTGTAGTACTTGATATTCTTACTCCTGAAAACAATGAAATGTCGTTTCAGGACATGCATTAATTTTGATTACAAGGATTTATTTCTCCTGGCTTCACAACGCAACCAGTCTTCTTGATAAAATTGTTTTACACGCGCTAAATCTGCCGGGTCTATCAACGGCTTTTTGCTGATAAATCTGCTGGGAATTAATAATGCGCTATATAAAATAATATAACACAACAACATACGTGAACGGCGGCGAATCCATGTTTTATAACGTGGGCCTTCTTTATAAATAGGTGCTGATGAAAATAATTTTTTGCTTACTTTCAACATTACCTTGAGTTGTTTCTCCTCGTAAGAAGTGTGGTGAGGTTCTAAAGAAATGGCAGATTTATCGTATGTGCTGCCGGTATAATTGGCAATAGCATCAATAAACTGAAAGGGTTCTTTTCTTAAATCATCATAAAATAATACCAGCGGTGGGGATGTAAAATATTTTTCCAGAATTTCAATTTTCGGGTAAAACATGGCATCACTTGTTTTCCAAAATCCTTTGTCCTGCACCACATCAAAAAACTCAGTAAACGTATACGGATAACCATTTTTTAAAAACCTGCGGTATTGTGATGCAATCCATTGGTCGTTGCGACGCAAAACGATAATGGCATGCGTATCCGGATAAACCTCGGCAAACTTTTTCACCTCTCTTTCAAGTTGCTGGTCCATTTCGCGGGACAAAAACACTTTTTCGGCATTACTTTGTGCGACCAGTTTTTTCCAAGAGCGGAATTTTGTTGGATGGATATAATGTAAGCCTTTGAGCTTCCCAAACACCTTGTTTTGAAGGTAGGTACTGGCCGTTTTACCCAGCCCGACATGAAAAAATACACTTACCGGTTTGCTCATCGTGAATAATCGCGTGTGAAATTCCATAAAAATATGTTGTGGTGCAAATACTTACGAAATGTTAATGAAGGTCAAAACACTGTAAAATTGGGTGTTATGACATCTATTTTACATTATTCTGGTTATCTTCGCCGCAATATTATGCGCAGAATTTTAACCTTATTTATCCTCCTTACAGGGATTATCGCTGTGGCGAACGCACAAACCGGAACAATCCGTGGGTTTGTGTATGATGAAGAAAACGGAGAACCGGTGCCATTTGTCAACGTTATTGTAGCCAATACCGATAATATTGGTGCCCCTTCCGACATCAACGGGTTCTTCTCTATTTCTAATGTTCCGGTTGGCGAACAAAAGTTAGTGATGACCTATATCGGTTACGATACCCTATTTTACAATGTTTTAGTTGAGGCGAATAAAATTTCCAATGTTAAACTGAATATGAAACAAAGCGGAGTAGATTTGGATATCGTTACCATTTCGTCCAAAACCACCGCCAAACTGGAAGAAATTCAGATTTCCACAACAACGATTACACCTTTGCAGATAAAACGATTACCATCAGTAGGTGGTGAACCGGATTTAGCACAATATTTACAGGTGCTTCCCGGGGTTATTTTTACAGGCGACCAGGGTGGACAGTTATACATCAGAGGTGGTAGCCCTATTCAAAATAAAGTTTTGTTAGACGGGATGGTAATTTACAATCCCTTCCACTCTATTGGTTTATTTTCTGTTTTCGAAACAGATATCATTAGAAACGTTGATGTTTACACGGGAGGATTTAGTGCTGAATATGGTGATAGAATTTCTGCTGTTGTAGATATTACTACCAAAGACGGTAACAAAAATCAAACCCAGGGTGAAGTTTCGGTTAGTCCTTTCCTCGCTCGTTTCCTGATTGAAGGTCCATTAAAAAAATCTACCGATAAATCATCCAGTTTAACGTATATATTAACTGCCAAACATTCTTATTTAGATAAATCTTCAAAAGTCATTTATCCTTATGTAAACAGTCAGGAAGGAATTATTGGCAACAATGGTATACCTTATTCTTTTACCGATTTATATGGTAAAGTTTCTTTGAATTCAGAGTCCGGCAATAAATTAAATTTATTTGGATTTAATTATAGAGATAGTGTTAATTATTCAGATGTAACTACATTTAAATGGAATGCAATTGGCGCAGGAACAAATTTTGTTATTGTTCCATCTGAATCCAATATGTTGATTGAAGGCGTATTTGCTTATTCTAATTATACCATGGTTCAAAATGAAGCTGATGAAAAACCGCGTAACAGTTTTGTGGGTGGATTTAATGGCGGGGTTGACTTTACCTATTATCGTCCTCATGGCGATGTGCAATATGGTGTAGAGGTTATTGGCTTTGAAACTGATTATGAATTTTTTAATCGTTTAGGTGTTAAATACTCACAACAACAATTTACTACCGAATTAGGTACTTATGTAAAATACAGAAGGTCGTTTAATAAAAAATTCGTTATTGAACCAAGTTTACGCATTCAGTATTATGCCTCATTAAGTGAATTTTCACCGGAACCGCGAATTGGTATGAAATACAATATTACCGATAGAGTGCGTATAAAATTTGCAGGTGGTTTATATAGCCAGAATCTTATTTCAACCAAAAGCGACAGAGATGTAGTGAATTTATTCACCGGATTTTTATCAGGTCCTGATGATGATTTATATACCATTGATGGCGAAGAAGCGAAGTCGAAATTACAACGTTCAACACATGCCATTGCCGGTATTGAATTTGACCCTTCTGATTATATTGAAGTGAATATTGAACCATATATTAAATATTTTAATCAATTAATTGAGATCAACAGAAATAAAACCACATTACGCGACCCTGATTTTGCAACTGAAACCGGGCAAGCATATGGTATTGACTTCTCATTAAAATATGAACGTAAAGCGGTTTATTTATGGATGGCTTATTCATTAGGATTTATTGAACGCAACGATGGAGAACAAGTATATCCTCCACATTATGATCGTCGCCATAACCTGAATTTAGTGGCTACTTATTCCATTAAAAAGAAATGGGAATTTAGTGCAAGATGGAATTTAGGTTCCGGATTTCCATTTACACAAACAGCAGGATTTTATGAAAGTGTTGATTTTCTTGATGGTATCAGCACCGATTACACAACAAGCAACGGCTCATTAGGTATTATTTATGATGATGAATTAAATGGTGGCAGATTACCTTATTATCATCGTTTGGACTTAGCCGTAAAACGTACGTTTAACTTTGCTAATAAAAATAAAGTAGAAATGAATGCAGGTGTTACCAATGCCTATAACAGAGAAAACATATTTTATTTCGACAGGGTGCGTTATGAACGTATTAATCAGTTACCAATTTTACCATCTTTGTCGGTATCCTATTCTTTCTAATAAAACATATACTCCTATTAAAAACCGCAATAAAAATTGCGGTTTTTTTGTTTTTAGAATGTATAATGAAACATTCTTTACCAAGTTTAGTGTATATTTATTGTCGAGTTTGAAAGTTTTGTCATATAGGACAACTGTATTGAATATTTTTAAATTTATTAAGCTTTGAAAAATAAGGTTAAATTAGCAAAATAAGTTAAATAAATGCGGATTCCATATTGTATAATCGTCTTGGTAAGTTTTTTTTGTTGTATTAAATTTCCATGTATTTGTCAGGTTCCTGAAATAATTTGGGAATCTCCATTTGGTGGAAATTTTGATGACAGAGCTCAGGATATTGTGCAGGATGCTGAGGGAAATATATTAACAGTTGGATATTCAGACTCCTTTGATGGAGATGTATCTTTCAACCATGGTCTCATCGATTTTTGGGCAGTAATGCAGAATTCAGATGGAGAAATACTTTGGGAAAAAAGTTATGGTGGATCCTCCTATGAAGTCTGTTCATCAGTTTGTCTAGCAAATGATGGCGGGTTTATTTTAGCAGGCTCAACTTTTTCAAACGATGGAGATGTAACACTTAATCAAGGCTCTACGGATTGTTGGGTAATTAAAATTGATATCCTTGGTGAAATTATTTGGCAAAAAACATACGGTGGTAGTTCGCCTGATGGCATTTATTCAATTAAACAAATTTCAACTGGTGGCTATATTGTCGCTGCCCAATCTATGTCACAAGACGGTGACGTTACAGGCGTTCATGGCATATCAGAACATGATTATTGGATATATAAAATAGATGATTTCGGGAATTTACTTTGGGAAAAGGCATATGGCTCATACAACGAGGAAGCCCCTTACGATATAATTGAAGTTTCAACCGGAGGGTTTCTTATAGCCGGCTACACTTGGGGCGATGGAGGCGATGTTAGTGGACATCATGGAATAACCGATTATTGGATATTGAGGATTGATAATTCGGGTAATATAATTTGGCAAAATTGTTTTGGCAGTTCTGGTGAGGATATTGCGTATAGTGTTGTTGAAACAGAAAGTAGTAATTTTATTTGTGCTGGGATAACTTATGGCGATGATGGTGATGTAACAGATTTTCATGGTTTAAACGATACTTGGGTAATAAAAATTACATATGAAGGTGAATTGATATGGCAGAAGTGTTACGGGGGAAGTAATTTTGACGAAACTCATTCGATTTTTGATTATTCTCCAAATCAATTGATTTTTATTGCATCTTCATCATCAACAGATGGCGACATAACTGAAAACATTGGTGACGGTGATTTCTGGATTGTAGCAATTGATACACTTAGCAATTTGTTATGGCAAAAATCAATAGGTGGGACACTAGATGATTACCCATACAAAATTATTAAATCAACAGAGAATGAAGTGCTGACCTGCGGCTATACATTTTCATCCGATTTTGATGTATCCCCAAGCTATGAGTCTCCAAATTACTGGGTTGTAAAATTGAAACTTTGCGATACCAAATATTTTTTAGATACTGATTTTGATGGTTTTGGTAATGCTTTAATAGACTCAATCTCTTGCGAAACACCGGTTGGGTATGTCTTAGATTCAACTGACTGTAATGATTCAATATATTTTATAAATCCTTCAGTAAAAGAAATTTGCAATTACTTTGATGATAACTGCAATGGTTTAATTGATGAAGGGTTAGTTTACTTGGAATCCTACGCTGATTCCGATAGCGATAATTTTGGCAATATTTTGATTGACACCTTTTCCTGTGAATTACCTGAAGGTTATGTATTAGATAATACCGATTGTGATGATACAAATGCAGATATTTATCCTGGTGCAGAAGAATTTTTGAACGGACTTGACGATGACTGTGACCAAATAGCTGATGAAGGTTTATCAATAACAGATATTGTAAAAAATACAATAAGTATTTTCCCGAATCCGGTAAATAATATATTATTTATTCAATCGGATGTAACACATCAAATTACAATTGTAAATCAATTAGGAGAAACTATATTATTCAACAACTTATTTATTGGATTAAACACCATATCAGTTGAAAATTTCCCGAGTGGTGTGTATTGGGTGAAAGCGGAAAATGAGGAGATGGTGGTTTGGGTGAAGGAGTGAGTTGCAGTATCTGAATTTCATTAGTCTTAGCCTATCGCAAATGGCCGAAGCTTGTATGGGCGGATGCAATTCGCCACTTAAATCCTCGACCAATTACTCAATTTTGTGATACTGTCACAATACGTAAAAAACACCTTTCATGCATTAACTTTTATCTCATAATTGTCATGCTTGGCAAAACAACATTTTTTTCGGGGATGCCAGCATCCGAAAGTTATTCGGGAGTTAACTCCCTCATGGGACGGGTTTGGGAATACCTTTTTGGTTTGGTTTTTTGGGGGAATAATTAAAATATTTTTACATAAAGCTCTTGTGAAAAATTTGTATTTTGCTTGAAATTTTAACTCTTTATATCCCAACTGATTGAAAATGAAGTTTTTACATTTAATATTAATACTAGTTGTCACTACAACTATACAAGCACAAGCTATAGAAGTTGAATGGGAAAAGAGTTTTGGAGGAATCAGCTATGAAGATGCTTATGACATTATTCAAACGCCGGATTCTAACATTCTTATAGTTGGAGAAGGAGGACCTTGGGTAGCAGAGTTTTCTGATTGTGGAGAATATGGTGGATTTATAATTGTGAAAATAAACGAAGATGGAGAGCTGTTATGGAGTAAATGTTACGGTGGAAATGAATATTCACTAGCTCATGCAGTAATAAATTGCTCTGAAGGAGGATATGCGATTATTGGAGAAACATTTGCTTATGATGGTGATATCACTGGTGCTCATGGAAATATGGACTTTTGGGTGATTAAGGTTGATGATGCCGGTGAATTAGAATGGCAGTTAGCTATTGGAGGTAGTTCATACGATAGTGGGAATGATATTGTTCAGACGAATGAGGGTGATTATTTGGTAGTTGGAAATTCTAGTTCAATTAATGGTGATATAAATGACCACCATGAAACTGAGTCTACTAGTGATTTGCTGCTAGCTAAAATTAGTAGTGGAGGAGAGTTGATATGGACAAATTCTTATGGTGGTATTTACGATGATTATGGAGAATCAATTGCCAAGGATAGTCTTGATAATATCTATTTAACAGGTTATTCATTTTCTGCAAGTGGGGATGTTCCTGAAAATAAAGGAAGCACAGACTTATGGGTGCTAAAAGTGAATACCGATGGAGGAATTATTTGGTCAAAATCGTTTGGTGGATCTGAGACTGATATAGGAAATGATATAGCAATTAGCAACGGTTATATTTATACAGTTGGAGAAACGTATTCTAATGATTATGATGTTTTTGGTAGTCATGGTGGTAGAGATGGATGGCTTATAAAATTAACAATTGATGGCGAACTAGAATATCAAAAATGTTTTGGTGGAAGCAGTTTTGAAGAATTATTTGAGGTTGAATTTATTTCTGGTAATGAAATTTTACTAACTGGAATATCTGGATCAAATAATGGTGATTTAACTGAACATTTTGGACTTTCCAGTAAATCTGATTTTTGGGCCATCACCATTGATACAATTGGAAATTTAATATGGCAAAAATCACTTGGAGGTTCCCTTGGGGAATATGCTTATGCAGGTTTAGGAATAAATGAAAACCAATTTATTATTACTGGCACTACCTATTCCTCTGATGGTTATGTTTCTGAAAACGGGGGTGGCTCAGATATGTGGACAGTAAAACTAAAAGTGTGTTATGACAAATATTTTGCAGATATTGATGGTGATGGATTCGGCGATGTATTAACGGACTCTGTTGCCTGTAACACACCCTCAGGTTATGTTTCTGACTCAACTGATTGTATTGACACAGATCCCGATATCCACCCTTTCCTTTCGGATATTTGTAATAGCATAGATGACAACTGCAACGGAGCAACAGACGAAGATGCAATTTTCATTACATACTACTTGGACAACGACGGAGATTTTTTTGGTGATATATTATTTGATTCCACGTCATGTAATGTTTTAGTTGGTTATGTTGAAAATAGTGATGATTGTAATGATGTAAATGCAGAAATCAATCCTTTAATAAGTGAAACCTGCAATGGTATAGATGATAATTGCAATATTGAGGTTGACGAAGGATTAACTATTTATACATTTTATATAGATGTAGATGGTGACACCTATGGTAACCCTGATGCCCAAGTTGATACTTGCATTGAAACCATTTTCGGATATGTAAATAATAGTCTTGATTGCAACGACACAATTGGAAGTATATATCCCGGAGCAATTGAACTCTGCAATTACCTCGATGATGATTGTGATGGATTAACCGATGATAATTTAACTTATGTTTTATCCTATCAAGACAATGATGGTGATGATTTTGGCAATCCATTAAACGATTCGCTTTCGTGTGAATTGCCAGTTGGTTATGTTGTAAACAATACTGATTGTGATGACACAAACGCAGCTATTTACCCCGGAGCAGAAGAACTATTAAACGGTATTGATGATGATTGTGACCAAATAGCCGATGAAGGATTAACAATTAATGACCCAGGAATTAACACTTTGACACTTCACCCAAATCCCACATTTTCTACTATACAAATAAATGCGACTTTTGATGAGGTTGGAACTTATACTATTTATTCTTCGACAGGACAATTAATTATTAGTGGAGTTTGGAACAGCGGTAATCAGACCATCTCAGTCATTACTCTTGCCCCAGGCGTATATTCAATACAATTAGAGGCCAGTAATTCAATCTCCTCCGGATTCTTTGTAAAATTATAATCTCAAATTTTATTTTAGGCAGCTCAGCATACATTACCTATATAAATTTGAAATATACCAGAATAAAAAAAAACCGTCATAAAGACAGACTATTTTAAGTACCGGAAGCGGGACTTGAATCTGCCTTG
>DAORKJ010000085.1:0-7191 GCA_035439505.1 Chitinophagales bacterium | reverse complement strand
CCGCATACCTTTTATTTAAAAATTAGCATATACGAGCATAAAAAAAGCCCGTCATAAAGACAGACTATTTTAAGTACCGGAAGCGGGACTTGAATCTGCCTTGATTTCGATGTGCATTTTATTTACGATGTACTTTTATAATGAGAAGAATTAAATAATATAAAATTCAACATGCGGCAGACAGGCCCGCATACCTTTTATTTAAAAATTAGCATATACGAGCATAAAAAAAGCCCGTCATTTAGACAGACTATTTTAAGTACCGGAAGCGGGACTTGAACCCGCATACCTTTCGGCACACGCCCCTGAAACGTGCGTGTCTACCAGTTCCACCATTCCGGTATGGGTTGCAAAATTATAAAAATAAACGAAATTGTGAGGTTACTCGGATGAATAAGGGTGAAATTAGTTGGCCGTTGTTTCCGGCTTTACAGGAAGGGTAAAATAAAAAGTGCTGCCCTGGTCTTCCTTACTTTCTGCCCAAACGGTACCGTTGTGACGTTTGATTATACGCTCCACAATTGCAAGTCCTACTCCGGCACCTTCATATTGTTCTTCACTGTGCAGGCGTTTAAATGCAGTAAATAATTTATCCTTAAGGTCCATGCTGAATCCAATTCCATTATCGCGAATAGCTATGGTGGTGGTTGCATTTTTAGTGTATCCAAAAATTTCAATCACCGGATTTTTGCGCATGCGCGTATATTTAATAGCATTACCAATCAAATTCATAAATGCCTGACGCAACATTTGGTAATCGCCATACAGTTCCGGTAGGTCGCTGATTACAATTTTGAATTTTAGCAGTTCGTCTCTGTCCCTGAACATCGTTAAAACATCATCAACAATATCTCTTGTATCCAGCATGCCATACCTTTGGTCAGAACGACCAATTTTAGAGAATATCAATAGATTATCAATAAGCGAAGTCATTTTTATGATACTTCTCCTTATTTGTCTCACATTTTCCAGACCATCTTTATCTAATTGATTACTATAATTTTTGTCGAGGAAATAAGCAAAAATATCAATAGAGCGAAGCGGCGTTCTTAAATCGTGCGATACGGAATAGTTAAAGGTTTCCAGTTCTTTATTTGCAGATTCTAACATAGATGTTCTGTCGCGAACCTTGTTCTCTAACTGGTCGTTGAGATGGCTAAGCTGCTGTTCTTTGTTTTTAATTTCAGTAATATTCATCGAAACTGAAAGCACTTCAGTAAACCCGCCATCATCGTTGAGCAAAGGAATTTTAATTGTTTTAAACCAATAGGTTATATTTTCAACCGGATGTAAAATAGATTGTTCTTCAATGAGCACCGACTTATGGGTATAAAATACTTCCCCGTCACGTTCAGTAATTTTTTTAATAATTTCGATAAATGGCGCATGCTTGTTGCCATTAAAATTGAGTAATTCCTCTGCCGAAATACCCAAGAATTGTGTTAGTGCTGTATTAACTGTTACAAACTCATTATTCGCATTTCTAACATAAATTAAGTTTGGCGTAGCATTAATTATTTCCTGCAAAAATTTACGCTGATAAATTAATTGTTGCTGATAATCTCGAATTGTAGTAACATCCTGATGAATACCCGATGCACGAACAGGATTACCTTCTTTGTCCCATTCGGTCACTTTTCCTTTATCTAAAATCCAACGCCATTCGCCATTGCTAGCTAACATTCGGACTGTTGATTCATAGAATGGTGTTTCTCCTCTTAAATGTGCCTGAAATGCTGAATAAGCTTTTTCCTTGTCTTCGGGATGAATAAATTTTTCCCAAAACTGTTGGTTCACGATGGTATTCTCGAAGTAATAACCTAACATTTCGGCCCAACGTTTATTATGCACCATTTTATTTTCAGTGATATAAAAATCCCAAACACCTAAATCTGCTCCTTTTAATGCTAATTCTAATCGAGCCTCACTGTCCTTTAATGCTTGCTCCTGACGTTTGCGTTCTGTAATATCTCTACCGATTCCCTGCACCCTGCCGTCCGGGAAAATGCGAGCACTAATTTCAGCAATTCGTTCTTCGCCGTGTTTATTCACGAAAATTCTTTCGCCGAAATAACCGTCTTTATATTTTGAATTAATTCTTGCTCCTGGTATTTTGCCGATAAATCTTTTTGGCACTAAATCAGCCGCACTCATCGTGAGTAATTCATTGCGTGAATAACCCGACAATTTGCACATGGCATCATTAACTTCCACGAAACGATCGTCGGAGTCTAACATGATAACGGCATCAGAAGCTTGTTCTATGAGTGTGCGGTATAAATTTTCACGTTTGATTAATTCGTGCTGAGTTTGACTTAACAAACTACTTTTATGAGCAAGTGAAATAAAATCCGCAATAGAACGGGCAAAAGATTGATCCTCCAACGACCATTTATAATATTTACCTCTGCTTTCTACACAAATAACGCCCCAAATTTGTTCACCTTTACTAATAGCAACATCAATCATTGAATATATTTGATGCGGTATATTATATAGTTCATTAAACTCATTTACACTCGGGTCGTTGATAGCATCATCAGCCACAATTATCCTGTCGCGTAACAATGTTTTAAAGTAAATTGGAAATTGGTCTATCGTTAACGCATTACCTTCAACAAATTTCTTTTCATTGTTATTATAATTTGCTAAACAATTTAACACCGAATAATTTTCGTTAAATGCCCAAACATTTACACAACTTACATTCAAAGTTTCGGCAGTTACTTTCACAATTTTTTCTAAAGCCTGATGAAAATTCCCATTTATAATGGACTCTTCTTTGGTGAGTGAAACGAGTATTTGCTGATGGTGTTTAATGGTGCGCTGAATTCGTTTTACTTCCAGGTCAGTAATTTTTTTATCATGTATATCTCTGATAATGCCGTTTATTCCAATAATTTGATTGTTATCATCAAAAATGGGTTTTAAACTCACTTCAACAAATCGCTGGTCCTTATTGGCAAGTAATAACAATAAGTCGTGCTGAATATCCTGTGCGCCGTATAACAATAACTTTTTTACTTTAAGTAAAAATGCTTCGTTGCCATGCACATGAAATAAAAAATCGAAACATGATTTTCCAAGGCTATCAGCAATTTCATAACCGGTTAATGTTTTCCATGATGCATTTAAGTAAATAAATTTTGCATCAATATCCGTTTGGAAAATAACATCTGTAAGATTTTCTACGAGGTTATAATATTGTTGTCTGCTTTTTACCAGCTGATGTTCCGCATTTTTTCTTCCTGTTATATCGGTGAAGATGGATTTAATGGCAAATTCACCATTATAGTTAACAGGGAAGGCAAAAACTTCTACATCGAGCATTGTGCCATCCATTTTAATAAATTGCTCCTCCAGTGGTTCTGCAGGTGAATGATGGTCGATGATCATTTTTATTCGCTCTGCCACTTTTGCCTTAAAAGCATCTGATACAAAAGGCCATATTTCTTTTCCTTTTAAACTTTCTGCTTCCGGCAAACCTGCTAACAAATCAGCACGTTTGTTGGAATAAACAATATGACCATTTTTATGAATAATTACGCCCGTATTAGTAAAATTGAGCATTTGAAGATGATGCTCACTTAATTCCTTTATCGGTTGCAGTCGCTCTCTTTTAGAAGTAACATCGATACAAGAAACTGAAAGTAATTCCAGGTGGTCGAAATTTTCATCAATTTGTGACACCTGTAAATCGTAATATTTATTGGTAGCCGGTTGCTTCAACTCCTCAATCAATATGAATTTTGCGGCTTTTGCCCCTGATTCTGCTGAAAATAATCCCTGTAAGAAATCCGGGAACACTTCCATTAAATCTTTTGGAGGGAAAACCGCATCTATTTCCTGCAACAACGAAGCAAAGGCTGTATTGAAATGCACGAGCCTGTATTGCCCGTCAACCAATACCACCGGGTATTGTACAAGTTCCAACGCCTGGTACTTGAGGGGCAATTTTAGGGAATGCATTTCGGATGCCATAGGAATATCAAATTTCAGCTAAACTAGTCGAAATTTGGCATAAATATAACAAGTTTTGTGACAGGAAAAAATGGTTTAGTTACTACTCACTAAAATACTAGTGAACCCGGTAACAGGCTGCTGAGCATTCTCCAGCAGCATTTTAATGAAGTCCGGTCCTAATTTTAGATACCAGGCGGTAAAGTTTTCGGAGCGCTCCTGCAAGCCACCGTTAGGGAAAAGTTTGGTTAGTAACCCTTTAATCTGGTTGATTTCCACCTCCATTTTGGCCTTTTCTGCCTTCAGCAGTTTGGCTTCGAGTTTGGCAAATGAGGTCATTACGGCCTGTTGCTCAGCCATAACTGCTTTATCTAAAGAAGTATCAATTGATGTTGCTTTCGTGGCGATGCCGGTAAACAATTCGGAAATTGCCGTTTTTTCTGCATCCAGATTAATGGCATCACTGCTATGTGTTTTTACATATTCGGCAATTACGTGTTGCTCTTCACCAAATAAATGGTCTACAGAAATTTCGAGTTTATTTAATTTTTTTTGAGCCGCTTCATCTACCAATAAAAACGAATCTCTCAACAATAACATGGGAAATTGAATATGGTGATATTCAAAAAGTGATTTTAACTGCAACCAATACGCTATTTCTCCCCCACCGCCAATGTAAGCTAATGAAGGCAGCACTTTTTGTTGAAACAACGGGCGCAAAATAACATTTGGACTAAAATTTTCAGGATGTGATAGTATTTCTTTTTTGAGTTGCTCCGGTGAAAATGTTATTGTTGTATTATTGATTTCAAAAATATCTTTATCCGAATGATAAATAATACGTTCACGCAAGTTGGGTTGTAAATAAAATAAATTTACATTGCGCGGTTTAGCTTGTGCTTCGTATGGGAAGGTAGCTAATACTTCATTTACAATTTTTTCGGATGATTGATTAAACAACTCATCCTGCATAATAGCAGCACAGTTTGCTTTTAATTGTGTGTCGTTACCATCTACAACCACTAAACCATAATCCTGAAATAAACTATTCAGTAAAACCCTTGTCGCATGTGCTAAATTATGTCCCTGCAAATAAGCATCTGTAAATATGTTTTTTAATGATGCTGCATGTGGCCCATCGCCAATTGCTTCGAATAAGGTGTTACATAATTCAGCAATAGAGTTGGTGGAATATTCGCCGCAAGCCCCGCCCTGTTTATCTTCCCAGGCAAATGGCTTACCAAATACTGAGGTGTGATTTATTTCTTCAAAGTCATGGTCTTCACTTCCCAGCCAAAAAACAGGCACAAACTGATATTGAGGAAATTGTTGTTGTAAAGTTGAACAAAGTTTAATGGCAGAAACCGTTTTATATATCACGTATAAAGGTCCTGTAAAAATATTAAGTTGATGTGCTGTTACAATACAAAATGTATTTGTTTTACCAAATGCCTGGATATTATTTTTAACCTGTGATGAAGTTGTTGTATTGGCATATTGTTTTTCCAGCACATCAACCAGTTCAGCACGATTGAGAAATTCAGCTTGTTTGCCCTTAATAATTAATTCGAAATTTTTAATATCAGGTGCATAGGTATAATAAGGAGATAACGCATTATCGGCGTTCAAATAATCAGTAATTATTTTGCTGAACCGGCCTGTCTGAATAAATGGCGTACTTAATTTTTGCATGTTGGTGGACAACACAATTTTATTTACACAGGTTCCCCAAAAAGGTCAAACTCTTCGGCGCGTGTAATTTTTATATTGGCAAAATCGCCTATTCTTAAATAATGTTGAGACGCATCAATAAGCACTTCATTATCTACCTCCGGTGAGTCGAATTCGGTTCTTCCGATAAAGTTACCGCCTTCTTTCGAGTCGATAATTACCTTATACACCTTGCCCACTTTTTCCTGATTTTTTTCCCAGGAAATTTGTTGTTGAACCTCCATGATGCGGCTTGCACGTTCAGCTTTTTCCTCATCACTCACCGTATCCGCTAATAAGTAACCACTGGTGCCTTCTTCATGCGAATAAGTGAATACACCTAATCGTTCGAAGCGCATTATTTTAATAAATGCTATTAATTCCTCAATATCCTGTTCAGTTTCACCCGGGAATCCTACCAACATTGTTGTTCTCAAACCAATATCCGGAATTTGTGTTCTGATATCCTGAATAAGTTGTGTTGTTTCTGCTCTGGTAATTTGCCTGTTCATTGCTTTCAGCATTTTATCTGAAGCGTGTTGCAATGGCATATCCAGATAATTACAAACGCGTTCACAATTTTTAATGGCATCAATAATTTCCATTGGAAATTTAGATGGGTATGCATAATGCAATCTAATCCATTCGATACCATCAACTTTATTTAATTCGTATAATAAATCGGCAAGTGCTCTTTTTTTATAAATGTCGAGACCGTAATACGTGAGTTCCTGAGCAATCAGCATTATTTCTTTTACACCGATAGATGCTAAATATTTCGCCTCTTTAATTACATCCTCAATTGATTTCGAAACATGATTGCCGCGCATTAAAGGGATGGCACAAAATGAACAGGTGCGGTTACAACCTTCCGAAATTTTTAAATAAGCATAATGTGAGGGTGTGCTGATACTGCGTTCGCCAATTAATTCATGTTTATAATCCGCATTAAATTTCTGCAACATTTTCGGGAGGTCGAGTGTGCCAAACCAGGCATCCACCTCAGGTATTTCCAATTGTAATTCATCCATATAGCGATGACTCAAACAACCGGTTACATACAATTTATCTATTTCACCACTTGCCTTTGCATCGGCATAATTTAAAATGGTATCAATAGATTCTTTTTTAGCATTATCTATAAATCCGCAGGTATTAACGATAATAATATTACAGTCGTCTTTTTCACGCTGATGATGTGCTTCAACATCGTTAGCGCGCAATTGCGATAACAATACTTCGCTGTCCACAGTGTTTTTACTGCAACCAAGCGTTACAATATTGACCTTATCTTTTTTTAATGTTCTTGCTTTCAATTGCGAAAAGTGAAAAATTAATTAAATAATGCGTTTACAAATTCCTTTTTATTAAACACTTGCAATTGATTCATTTTTTCTCCAACGCCAATATATTTTACCGGAATTTTAAATTGGTCGGCAATACCTATAACTACGCCACCTTTTGCAGTGCCATCCAATTTTGTTAAAGCAATAGAGGTAACATCGGTAGCAGCTGTAAATT
>DAORKJ010000084.1:0-16849 GCA_035439505.1 Chitinophagales bacterium | reverse complement strand
CTGTAATAAAAAAAAGAGGCTATCCAAATGGACAGCCCCGAAATGTTTATAGTTTGAATTATGGAAGTATAATTACTTAAAAATTCAATCGTAATCCACCATTTATTTGTCTAAAGCCTGCTGGGAAAATACCTCCTGTTGCACGATTTAAACGCGAAGCTTTATATATTTCATTAGTGATATTTTTTCCAGCAACAAAAAATGTTGCAGATTTCAAGTGATTTTTAATCGGCAAACTATATTCCAGATTGGCATCTAATACGCCATAAGCATCTAATTTTCCTATACCACCATCCGCTGTTTCATTTTCAAAGTTGAGATATTCCGTATATTGTTCACTAACGTAGTTGTAACTAATCGAAAAACCAATGTTTTTATAATTATAATTAATAGCCGCATTAATAATTACATTTGGCACATAAGGCACTTCATATCCAGCTGCGCCCTCATCACCTAAAGTAGTTTGTATTTTGGTAAATGAATCAAAATCATCTACAGTTAAAACTTCAGTTGTAATTATATCTGCACCACTATAAACGGTATAAGCAGATCGGTCGGCATTAATTTTATCTATGAGTTCAGCTTTAGTTGCCGCTGTGTGAAATACAGTGGAAGCGAATAAATCAAAATCAGTAAAAGTGCCACCTGTAATTTCAGATTGCATATATGTTGCTGCTATCCCGATTCCGAAAGTATGGTTGGTGGATTTCATTAATTTGGTCGGTTCCAAATTTATAGCGAATTCAATACCATTCATGGTAACTGTACCTAAAGTTTGGAATGCCTGTGAACGCGCTGGTGAATAATAATTCGAAATAAATGTATTGAATATAGATAACTGTGTATTAAATACTTGTTTGTTATGTGTCATTCTTACACCAACTTCCTGATTAAAACTCACTTCAGGTTTGAGGTTGGCAATATCAACAGCCGGTGTAACCTCTCCATTGGTAACTTCATTAAATGCAATAGCTGTCGTTGGAGATGAAAATCCTTTGTAAGCACCACCATAAATTTCCAGCGAACTATTTAATACCATGATGTCGCGATAAATAATATTGATACCGGGTGTAAATTCATCGAAATTATTTTCTAGCATATTGAAATCAACACCGGTTGCATCAGGGTTAGTGGCATTTGCCAAAGCATTTACCTTATTGAGTAAAATAGTTTCATATCTTATAATTGGAATTACCGAAAAACGGTTAAATTCAAAATTATTTCTTGCGTACAACGCAATCGCATTTAAATGAAAAACATCATCACGTGTTAATCTTCCGCTGCGTGCCCATTTAGAGGAATCGCCATTTACCACAACATCATTGTAATATTCTTTATGCCATTTAACAGCAGCTTCAAAAGTATGTTTACCATATTGTTGAATGTATTTTTCCTGCACACCATATACCCGATATTGCCATCTGCTGTCTGTTGTACTTTCATAACCATTAGCCACCTTACCCACACGAACGTAATCGTCAGGGCCAATGGTAACGTCATCTAAATAACTAAAACTCGTTGCGTAAATATCTGCGCCAACATATTCTTCCACATCGCCTGCATGCACTACTGTTGATGTTTGTTTCCACCAGTCGCGGTAAAAGTCGCTGAAATAAATTTTAGTTTGTAATCGGGCTTTATCTGTTAATTTATAATTGTAAACACCGTCCATACCATATCTGCGTGATGTAAATTCGTCGGCGTCAAATGGATTAATGGTAGGGTCAAGATTAAAGGTAAATGGGGTATTACCATTCCAGGTTGTATTGAGATATTCGTTTTGGTAATTAAATTTCAAATAGAAGGTAGATTTTTCTCCAAACTCACTAAATATTTTACCGGAGAGATTAAATAATTTAATGGAACTGTTATCCATATAACCACCAAATGTTTTGTATAAGGTTTGAATTTCAGCACCGGTTTTATTCCATGTACCACCATAACCACCAACGGCAGTAAAATAATCGCGTTGTCCACCTGTTAATTTTAAAGTTAATGTTGGGTCCTGAGGTGGACGTTTCGTAATATAATTTACCACACCATAAATAGTATTTGAACCATATGCTAATACATCTGAACCTTTAATTACCTGTATACCTTCTAATCTATCGGCAGGAACATTGTAATAAGTACCCGGGGCTAAATAAGGGGCAGGTGATATTGGAGAACCATCTTCCAGTAATAAAATTTTGTTTGACCTTCTTGGGTCACTACCTCTGATACTGATATTGGGGCGATTACTTTGCTCCATATCGCTCGAGATATTTACGCCTGGTAACATCCTTAACAATTCTTCACTGCCTACGGGCTGAATTTTCTGTATCGTTTTTGCAGAAATCACGTTGTTAGTGCCACTATATCGGCTATCGTAAACCTTTTGTTGTTCGGTAATGGTCACTTCTGCAATTTGCATTGTTTTTTCCACCATTATTATTTCTCCCAGATCCAAAGCGCTGTTTTGGGAAACCACTAAATTAGTCGCTTTATACATTTCATACCCAATACAAGAAATTTCAAGTGTATAGGTTCCTGCACCTAAATCTGTAATACGAAACTCACCATTTACGTTGGTATAAACCCCTGCATTAATACCATATTTTACTGTGGCATATGCAACTCCATCCTCAGTTTTATCTGAAATCAATTTCCCGAAGATTACACCATTTTGAGCTTGTAAGCTTAACGCAGATGTAATGAAAAGTAAGGTGAAAAGTGTTACTATTCTCATGTTATAGTATTTTAAGGTCGTAAAATTAGATATAGATAAAAAAGTTCTAAAAACATTTACAATTAATTTAAGATTGCCACAACCTTTGCCCGGTAGAGGTATTCAAAATTATCATTGTTTATAGGTTAAGGTAATTGCATTTATTGTTGTCCTGTTTGTTATATGCCCTAAGTTATCAATTTAACGTGGGATATTCATTAGACGCTAATTTTAGGGTGTAATTAAAGGGTGAAGTTAAATTGTTGATACAACCAGCGCTTCAATTTCACCAAAGCAACAAACCGGCTGTTCAATTGTAAAAGTTTTTTAAATGCGATTTGAAGATTAAAAAAGAGGTAAAAATGTTATTCAACATCCTTACCTCTTGCCATTAGAAATGTTAATTTTTAAATATTTTCGAGAACAACGCCATGTTTTTATTTACTGCTTTCAGCAATTATTGCCTGTAATTTTTTTTGATTACCTATAGATTCAATTTCTATTTCTTCCATTACACTTCGCCAATTTATAATATCACTTTGATAAAATTCAAAATGGTTATCATAAAATTTTATTTCTTTGTAGAGTTCTACTTGTGAAAGACTACCTGCTTCTGCTTTAGCTTTAAATTCGGCAAATGCGGTTTCATCAAATGCGAGCAAATCCATTACCACATTATACAGCTCGCGCATATTTTCACGTTTTGTTTTTAATTCGTTAAAGGCTGCTTTAGCAATATTGGTTTGAATGTTTTTATCGGCTGGGACCTTTACAGTGGCTAGACTTTCAAGAATTTTTGTTTCTTGTTGCTCCATTTCATCTAGTTTAGTGTAAATGGTGTCTTTCCATGCTACCAACTCTGCTTTTGTTGAGGATAAATTTTCAGCGCATGCAACAATAGGGTCTGTTGTAGTGGTAACTTCATTTGTATTTTTGCTACATCCAATTATTCCAATCATTATTATTGCAAGCAGGATGTTATAAGATTTATTCATAACATTTTAATTTTAGTGTTAATTAATAAAAATAAAATAGCTTAAGCCCCAATTAGCAACAATTTAAATTTTAAAATGTGGGTTGAATTAATATTATTAATAGGCAAATACTATTTGTTGCCCAAAGAACTATTAAGCAAAGGTACAAATTAAGATTGTTGTTTTAACTTTATTTGTGCTATATAGTCATGGAAAACAGCTTTGTCTCAGGAGTTTTGCGTTTAAGCTGCAAATCGAAAGCCATGCAAATATTTCGGACAAATGCCTTTCCGGCGTCTGTCACCGTTAGCTTACCTGCTGTAATCTGCAAAAGGCCATCGGCTTGCATTTCAGCCAAATCGTCAATAACCTGTGGCAGGGTTTCGAAGTATCCCATGGCATCTGTCCATGTTGTTTTGAAAGTACACATGATATTAAGGATATGTTTTCTGATTACCAAGTCCTCCTCATTTAAAATGTGACCTTTGAAAATAGGTAATTGATTTTGATTTATTGCTTCATAATACGCTTCAATTTCTTTTTCATTCTGTCCGAATGCATACCAGCTATCACCAATTGATGAAACACCCAATCCAATCATTAATTGCGTTTTGGAGGCAGTGTATCCCATAAAATTGCGATGTAATTTTCCGGTATTAAATGCCGTAAACATACTGTCGGAAGATAACGCAAAATGATCCATCCCAATTTCCAAATATCCTAAATCTAAAAGATGTTTTTTACCGGTTTCATACAATTTTCTTTTTTCTTCATCTTTTGGTAAATCTTCATCTTTAAATCCGCGTTGTCCATTTCCTTTTATCCAAGGCACATGCGCATAACTGTAAAAAGCAAGCCTGTCAGGGCGGAGTTCGTTTGTTTTATTAATAGTAAATAAAATATCGTCGAGCGTTTGAAATGGCAATCCAAAAATTAAATCATGCCCAATACTTTGATATCCTATTTCACGAGCCCACTTGGTAACACGTTCAACATGTTCAAATGGCTGAATACGATGAATGGCAATTTGCACTTTTTCATTGTAATCCTGCACACCAAAACTTACGCGATTAAATCCCAGATTAAATAATTGTTGCAAATGTTCACGTGTAGTATTATTAGGATGTCCTTCGAAACTATATTCCGGAAATTCGGCTTTTTCGGCTTTTAAAAATATTCCATTAATTAATTTTTCCAGTTGTTCAACACTAAAAAAAGTTGGCGTGCCACCACCTAAATGCAATTCTTTGATAATAGGTTTTTCCGGAAAAAGATTACAATATAATTCCCACTCTTTTAGTATGGCTTCAATATAAGGTGCTTCAACATTATGTTGCTTGGTGATTCGTTTATTGCAACCGCAAAAAGTGCAAAGGCTTTCGCAAAAGGGCAAATGAATGTATAAACTAATTCCCTCTTTAGCATTAGATTCAGTAAATGATTTGATAAGATGTTGTTGCCAAATTTCGGTTGAAAAACCCTTTTCGTCCCAATATGGCACTGTTGGATAACTAGTGTACCGAGGTCCCGGAACATTATACTTTTGAATAAGGCCTGAAAACATGGTGCAAATTTACGCCAACATTCTAAACGAATTTGCGATAGTTATCATTGCAAATTTGGGATGAAATAGGTATATGCCACCAATTTCACCCCAATTGTTAAAATATATTTGTAATTAATGGGTTACGGTAATAACAAAACCACTGCTGCGTGTGTTATTGTTTTTAACTACACCAATATAATTGCCATTTTCGAAATTGCTCACATCGATGGCTATAGAAGTATTTCCCGGTAAAATAGTTGTTACTTCTGTTTGATACACCAAGGCCCCGTTGAGTGCATAAATTTCAATTACCGCATTACCGGTAATATTTCCTGAAATGGTAATTTGCGTTATATCTGATGCAGGGTTAGGCGAAATTGAAGCGGTTAAAGGAAAATCTTCATCTCCATTATCAAATTGAACAAACGATTTTAATGGCAAACCTATCGGTTGTTGCTGAGTTACACAATGCACCATACCACCATAAAAATATAAATTGCGACAATCAATTCCAACAATTGTTTTGTCGGGATATAAATCGGATAAAATAGCTAAGGCATCATCATCATTTGCATCATTAAATGTGGTGGCTAATACTACATTATTTCCAACATAATAATTATTATAGGATGATTTAAATCCTACATTAGCACCCCAGGTTGTTTTTACATTTTTATTGGTTAATGGCAGATAGATTTTATTATAAGTATCACCATTTGCATTTTCTGCAGTCATTAATGTTGTAATATCGGAAGTGGAAATTCCCCAATAACTTAAATCAGCAGAATTCATGGTTACCAATGTTGTGCTGTCTAAAAATTTAGCAAATCCGTCAATATGTGTGTCTGTGATATCAAGCGCACCTCCATATAAACCATCGAGCCAAATAATATTGCTTACGCCAAGGTATTGTTGCAGATAATTATTAATATCGGTTTCTGTAAGTGTGGGATTTCTATTATCACCTGAAATGCTGCTGCGCGTAGCTAAAAATGTGCCCGCACCATCAACTTCTACTGCGCCTCCTTCTAATACCATTGCGGAAAGATTAACACGGGGCACACCTGTTTTTTCAGCAATACGTTGTGGCACTTTATCAACTTTAGCATACGGTGTATCGTTGCCCCAACCGTTAAATTTCCAATCTAAAATTACCAGTTCATTATCTTCATTATATACATACATAGGTCCATTGTCGCGCGACCAAACATCATCAGTTTTAATAATATAAAAAAATATATTTCCCAAAGGAATTCCTGCAGTATTTAATAAATCGATAATCCTGTTTTTTTCAGTATTGTTATAGGCTACAATAAAAACCTTTTCAGAACCTACCAATGCCGCAGTCATATCAATAAATGTTTGGTCCAATCTGCTACGATATGTTGTACCGTAAGTATAATGATGTGGCCATTGCAACCAGGTGCCTTCGTGTTGCAAAGTTTCAGCAGGAAAAGTATAAGTAGGGGTTTGTGCTAAAATGTATTGGGCAAAACACATAAGCATTAAAACTGGAGTAAGTTTTTTCATAACCTAAAACGATTAGGAGAATAAATGGATGTATATATTATTAGGAATAAAAATAATTAAGATATTCCCGGTAAATATATCATTTTTCACTCATTCAAAAAAACGAGGGTCTTAGTTTTATTAAATGCCGGTAATTTAAAATGATAGTGATAAACACCCTTTGGCAATTATCTTACCAAGGTAACAGTTCCGGTTTGTTGCATATCCATCCCACCTATGGTAGCATCAGCAATATATACATAAGTGCCAAGCTCCTGCGGAATGTTTTTGTAAATGCCATTCCATCCGGTATTTATATCATTACTCGAAAAAATTAATTCACCCCAACGGGAATAAATTTGTAATTGATAATTTTCAACTAAACAAAGTTGATTGGCAACAGGATTAAATATTTCGTTAAATCCATCCCCATTCGGAGAAAATGCATTTGGAAATTGTATAAAACATGTTGTAGGATTTTCATTCGTGGTGGTGTCAATTTCGCAATCTATAAAATCAACTACAATACTATCTGTTTGTAAAATACCACAATCGTCGCTACCGCTGGCAAAATAAATACCATCAGCAGACACTTCAATTTCATTCGCAGTTGAACCTGTGCTCCATTCAATATCTGTTAATGTAGCAGTTAAAAATAAAATAATGGAAGAGGCGTCTTCTATACACACTGTTGTATCACCAGGCAACAAATTATATAATGCTCCTTCGTTTACAACAATATCTGTAATAGCAGTATCGCTAAAACAACCGATTGTAAAAATTAAGGTTACCGTGTAAGTTCCTGTATCGGAATAAATGTAGGTGGCATCAAATGCAGTAGAATTGTCTAATGTGGTTGTTGGATCACCGAAATCCCAGAACACCTCATCATACACAGCATCACTTGTAAACGAAAATGCTGATGTTCCACCTGCACAACCTGCAGTAAATTCAAATTCCGGCTGATAAGAAATTTCATTGTTTTGTACAAATGCCGGTAAACCTGCATACACCGTTTCGCCTTCTAAATTAAAACCATTATCAATATAATTACATGCTATGCCGGCAAAATCAGGTGCATTAATTACACCAACTTTATTTTTATATTGCGTTGCAGCATAAATTTTATTATCAGGTGCCAATTGTAATGCACCAACATTAGAAGCTGCCGATGTAGTGCCGATAACTGTTGCACTTGCTTCAATTGTAGCAGCATCACCACTAGTGATATCCAATTGATAAATATTATCATCGAACCAGCTTGAGGAATAAATAAAATTATTATTTGGAGAAAATTCCACACCGTAAACAGTATTCCCGGGACCCAAACCGGCAGCTGAATGAGGAGTAGTTATTATTATTTCATTACTTACAATTCCTGTTGCATTATCAAAATCATATAATTCAATTCTATTTCCACTTACTTCAACAGCAACTGCAATTTTATTATTGTCGCGATTCATTTTCATGCATCCCACACTTTGGAAAAAATCGGGACCATGAACAGGACCAATAGCAGTAACAACAGGTGTAGGATCAACACCGGCAGCAGTCACTAAATAAACACGGAATTCGTTGTTATTCCAACCATGAGTAAGCACCCAAACATCTTTGCCGTTCGCATGTAAAGCGGTAGTCACTTTTTCGGGTGTTTGTCCCGTTAAAAAAACATTTTTTTCACCTGCTACAACACCACCTAATCCACCATCGAGACACATATCAACGAGGGTGTAATGTAATCCTGTTAAAGGGTAATAACATTCAGTAGTAAAAATATAATATTTATTGGGGTCACCCGGTTTTGGAACGATTACAGCTGAATTACTGCTGGAGTAATCGCCAAATAAACCGGTCCCAGAAGGCATCACATCATTTTCACGGTTAAAAACACTAACGCCGTCCGTATAAAACAACAAATTGCCAAATTTATCCGAAACGGTCGCGCAGCCTTCAAAGGTGCTCATGGAACTGGTTGTAATTGCAACAGGAGAGGGGCCATTAAAATCGATTCCCGCTGTCCCGAAATACCAATTATTATTTTGTTTTTGCCCACTTAATTCCGCAAAAGGAATAACAGTGGCAACAAATGTAAATATGCCTAATATGATTACTTTCATATGTATTTCAACACAATTATGGTAAGGAGGTTTTGCTTTAATAAGGCTTAAACAAAAGAGGAGGTGAAAAGTTTAATGAAGTGGCATTAAAAGTAACTGATGCCAAATATTTGATACAATGTTTTAGGCAGAAATAACCAATTGGTATAAATTGGAAGTTGGCTAAAAGTGCTATATTTATATTCAAAATATTCCACATTGAAGAAAATGCTCACAACATTGCTGATTTTATTATTAACATTTGGAACAGCATACAATCAAATAACTTCACCATCATGGTACAAAGGAATGTTGGGTTATTTTGATGGCGTAATTTGTACTGACTCACTATTGAATGTTTATTTATCAACACATTTTTATGAAACTAGCCAATTTGATTATACCGGTATAGATACCACACTTCTTGCAAATGGGGCTTTACTATTGGTTAAGATGGATCAAACCGGTAAAATGATTTGGATGAATACCATAAATAAATATTCCGATTCACCCGGATTTGCATCTTCTGCTGCGCATATTGTTGCCAACAATAATAATTTATTTGTTGGTAGTGTAGCATATGATACAGTTACCCTAAAATCCGGTGACCCGGAATTTTTAGTGCCAAGCGGTACGGGATTTGTCTCATCGTTTTTTGCAAAATATAATAATGATGGAGAACCGGAGTGGGTTAAAATATTAAGTTCTGATAGCATAATTGGTATATCGGATATTGCACTTGACCAATTTGGTAATATATTTATTACGGGCCAATTTATGGGGACTGCCGATTTTAATCCTGGCGCAGGTGAGTTTACAATAAATGCAAACGAGACAGATAATTTTTTAGCTAAATATGATTATTTAGGAAATTTATTGTGGGCTTATGCCTTATCAGGTGAAAAAGGAGTAGGACGTATAATGTTGGAAATTGACAAAGAAAATAATTTGCTGCTATGTGGTAATTTAAATGATAAGGAAAATGCAGATTTTGATTTTGGACCAGGAGAGCAAATTTTAGATGCAGAAAGAGGATATGATTTATTTATCGCAAAATACACTAATAATGGTGATTATTTATGGTCTTTTAAAGCCGGAAATAATTCATTTAATGTCAATATAACGCCTAAAGATTTTTCAATTGATGAGGAGGGCAATATTATTTGCACAGGTAGTATATCAGGACCGGAACCTGTTGACTTTGACCCTTCAGCAGCAGAATTTATGCTTACACCAAATTACGAACATACAAATGGGTTTCTAGCTAAGTATAATCCAGAAGGTAATTTTGTTTTCGCCTATTTGTGGGATCCGAGTTCTAAAATTGAATGCAACGCAGTTGCAACTAGTCAAACCGGAAATATTTTTGTTTTCGGAAATTTATTAGGATCGGTTGACCTTGACCCATCACCAGATGAATTCATTATAGAAACAACTGGAATTGGAATACCAAATGATTATGATTTTTATCTTATGGAATTTGATGCTGTGGGTAATTTTATTGATGCAAGTCAAATAATTACTGGTCTATCAAATTGGTCAGCTGCACAAAAACTTGTATTGGATAACGCTGATAATTTAATAATGGTTGGGTTTTTTCAAGATTCAATTGATTTAGATCCAACTCCAGGTATCACTACTTTATACACTATTGATACACTACCTCCTTTTGAGTATGGCAATGGTTTTTATATTGCAAAATATGGCGATGCGAAAACGTTTGTAAATTCTTTTGAGAGTGTTGAGGGAATAGCATTGTATCCAAATCCTGCTCTGTCAACCCTGAACATAAATTACCAAGGTGAGGCTGAAAGTGTTGCAATTTTTGATTTAACAGGAAAATGTTTGTATTGGAATAACACTCCGAATCAGGCAAGTGTAGACGTCGCGGATTTTCCAAGTGGTATGTATTGTTTGCGTTTATGTCAGTCAGGAGAGTGGCATTCCTCAAAATTTATTAAGTTATAAAATTCAGATAACTGCGGCATGCTAAATTATGTGTTAATTAAATCTGAGGATTTTGTTCGAGTTGTGGTGTAACAAAATAGAGCAATACCACATAAATGAAAAATGCTACATGATGATATTAGTAAAAAATGGTAACTTTATATTAATGAAACATCACTATCAAAGCTTCATAACATTGTTGCTGCTCCTGATGATAAACCACCAAAATGTTTTTAGTCAGGCAGGAACCTTAGACCCCATGTTTGGGGTAGATGGACTTGTTTCTACAGAAGTGGCTCCCTACGACGATTGGGGCACTGCCATTGCGCTTCAAAGTGATGGTAAAATTATTTTGGCCGGTCAAAGTGGAAATGGGATAGACGTAGACTTTTCGATGGCGCGGTATACTGCTGACGGATTGCTGGATGCAACTTTTGGAACCGGTGGCGTGGTAATTACTCCGGTGGGTATTGATGATGACAGATGTTGGGCAATCAATATCATGAGCGACGGAAAAATTCTTTTATGCGGCACAGCTAATAACGGTAGTAATGACGATTTTGCAATGGTGCGTTATCTTGAGAATGGCACACTAGATGCTACCTTTGGCACTGATGGAATTGTTTTATTTGATTTTTATGGTGACAATGATTATGGTTACGGTGTAACAACGCAGTTGGATAATAAAATTGTTATGGTAGGTTCAGCAACTGTAGCTTATCCGCATCGGGAATTTGCTATAGCACGTTTTAATAATGATGGCTCTGTAGACAACACTTTTGATTTTGATGGAAAAGTTACTACTGATATGTGCGATTTCACTTCAGAAAAAGCAACGTCGGTAATTGTTTTATCAGATAATAAAATTGTAGTTGGTGGAAATTGTTTTGGTTCTATAGGTATAGCGCGATATAATGGTGATGGTTCGTTGGATAATAGTTTTAGTACTGACGGACATCTGGTAACTAACGTAGGTGTAGATCAAACATATCCAATTTCAATTGCTACACAGTCCGATGGAAAAATTGTTGCAGCTGGACATGAAATTGAAGATGCACCTTATTATACTAAAATGAATTTTGGGCTGGTGCGTTATAATGTGGATGGCAACTTGGATGAATCGTTTGGTGATGAGGGAGTTGTAATTACTAATTTTGATACACTAACAGGTGATGTTGGTTTAGCACTCGCCATTCAAACAGACGGAAAAATTATTGTTGCAGGTCAATCCTATACAGTATGCTTTGGCATTGGTTATTTTGCTTTAGCACGATATAATACCAATGGTACATTAGATACAACATTCGGTATTGGAGGATTAGTAAATACCGATTTCGGATACAGTCACGACGCTGCCTTTGCTGTTGCAATTCAACCCGATGGAAAAATTATTGCAGGCGGACAAAGTGGTCCCAACGATTTAGCACGCAGATATTTTGGTTTGGCGCGATATTTAAATGATTGTTTTTATGCGACTGATAAATCGATTATTCAAACATCCAATATTTTGACTGCCGTTGCCACCGACCTCGCCTATCAATGGGTAGATTGCGAAAACGATTATTTGCCGGTTGCAGATGGCACCAATCAAACCTATACAGCCACACAAAACGGAACCTATGCAGTTATTTTTACAGATGGTGCATGTGTAGATACTTCGGAATGTGTGGTGGTGAATACGGTGGATATTACTTCAGGCAGCACATCAACAGCAATTACAGTGTTTCCCAACCCCTTTACTGAAACGCTGAGTCTAACCATGAATATTGATGGAACAAATAATATAACCGGAGAAATATTTTTATACAATAATTTGGGAGAATTAATTTTAACTGCAAAGGCAATTAACGGAAAAGCTGTTTTTAATACTGCAGAATTATTTCCGGGAGTTTATGTTGTTAATTGTATGGTTGGGGATGTGAGTAGGAATTTGGTGGTGGTAAAAAGATAGTTTTGGCGCTTTAAATCAAGTTTAATTGTAAATTTAAATGTGTCAAATATTTATTTTGAAATCAACACCAAATTAATTATTGTTTACATGTCGTATATGTAAAATCTATCCAATCGAAATTAATTCTTCAAGATTAAATACATATCTATTTCAATTTTCCAACTAGTTTATTCTTAAAACCTTTTTTCTATATCAATAGAAATGCCTTTATAAATCTTTTCAATTATAGGTGAATATGATATTTGTTTATTCAATCTTAACTGATAATTATTTAATTTTGTTATTTAATTTACAATTGTAATAATCAAACCCCAACTTATGAAACGGTATATATTATTCTGTATTGTGTTTCTGGCAATAGTTCCTAGCTCTGAGGCACAATGGACAAAAATTTTAACAGGATTTGTTGAAGAAAAAACAAGTATTGGCGTTTTTCCTGACGGTGCCCTTATTGTGGCAGGTAATACTGTTCTATCCTATAGTGAAGATGGGGGTAGTACATGGGAATTTTTTTCACTTGATATGTTTCATGACGTAAGAAATCTATCAGTAGTTGGCGACAGCTCAGTTTACATGATTACCAGTGGAAACATGCTATGGAAAACAACAGACAGGTGTGCTACTATGAATTATTATTCGGTCGGTTTCCCAGGTGTTATTGCTTTATATGCAATCGACTTTCCAACTCTTGACACAGGATATATTGCTGGTGGTGAAAAGACTGTTTTTAAAAGTGTAGATGGTGGTGTTACCTGGGATACCATATTGCATGAAGCAACTGGAGGAGTATTTTATGATATTCATTTCTTTGACAACAATCATGGAATTACAAGCGATTCAGAGGGATCTTTTAGAATTACTTATGATGGAGGTGAAAGTTGGGTAAATGTAGTGTCGCCATTTACAAATCCGATAAATGATATTGAATTTATTACAGATAGCATTGGATATGCTAGTACATCCTCCGGGGAAATTTGTAAAACCTCCGACCAAGGCGAAAGTTGGGTAAGTTTACTCTCAGGTAGTAGTTTATCCAAAGCGGTATGTTTCGCAAATGAACAAGAAGGTTTTATAACAAATGACTTTGGTTTTTATTATTACACTATCGATAGTGGGCATACTTGGTCCTATGACTTTAGTGGAGTTGAGTTTGGTGAAGAAGTGCTTGATATTCAATTTGCAGAAGGTTATTATTATGCTTCATGCACAAATGGAGATATTTTTAAAATTGATGACCTATATATCCCTGTGTCAATATTTTCACAACAGCAAAATGATTTTCATCTTTTCCCTATCCCAGCTACTGATTTTGTACATGTACAGTTTACTAAAAATACAAGTGGACAACTAATTAATATATACGACAGTTTCGGACATTTGGTAATAAACCAACAGGCTCTGCCAAACAATGTTATATCAGTTGATAATCTTCCAAGTGGTTTATACGTTTGTGAATTAACTGATTATAATGGACAAACCTCTGCTAGAACTACTTTTACAATTAGCAGATGAAAACGAAATTGTTTTAGTTTGCTTAAAGTAAAATTTCAAATATTGTAATTAAGTAAATAAATTACTATTAGTATTTGGTTTCAGGTTTCATGTTTTGCATGATACTTTAATCTAATAATTTGAGTTGATAATTGAAGAAAGGGGTGTTATTTTGGTTAGCTGGAGTGATTGAATCCTATGTTTTATTCCTTTGCTTAATTTTTCCTACTTTATTATTTAAGTGTAGTTTAAATCTCATCATTCTGACAGTTTTTAAGGGTTTAAACCTGCAATTCAATATAATTTGATTACGGGTATTAAAAAAGACCAATAAGCGAAAAGCTGATTGGTCTTTTTTATAAATGGTTGTAGCCCGTAGGGCTACACAACCTAATAGATTTAATAGCTGTAAACCTTTGCAAATGCCATTTGCAATTGATTTATGACGTTTTATGTTTATACTTTTTAATATTTATTTATAAAATATTTGTCACTCATTTGTCACTTGGCTAGATTTTGTCTAATTTTGTAATCAATCAAATTTCTAATTATGTCAGTAAAACTTCGTTACCGTGTAAATGCGGACAATACTCAAACACCCTACATTGATATTTATGAGAAAGGAATAAGGAAACGCGAGTTTTTAGTGCATCTAAAGCTTAATAAAGCTAAGTCTCAACTGGACAGGGACAACAATAAGCAAATGAAATTATTAGCAGAACAAGCCACTACTAAACGGGCTATTGAAATACAAGCATCTGTTTCGGGTGTTATTCCAACTCCCAAAAGGTCTTTAAATGTTTTAAATTACTTTAGGGATTTTGCAAATAACTATAGCAAGAAAGACAAGCGGGTTATATTGGCCGCATTGGCTAAATTCGAACAATTCTTAAATGAATGCGGCATTCGTCAGCTTACAACCAATCGTTTAACTAGAGGGCTTATTTTTGATTTTAAGGACTATTTAGAGCAAACATTGAATGGTGAAACCCCTTCCAATTACTTTAAGAAATTTAAGAAAGCACTTGAAGTGCTTGTTGAGGAAGGCCTAATAGAAATGAACCCTGCCAAATCAATTGTTTTGAAAAAAAGTGAATCAATAAACAAGGAAATTTTAATATTTGATGAAATAAAGATATTAACCCAAACTCCTATTCATAACGAAGAAGTAAAACGAGCCTTTTTGTTTTCATGTTATACTGGATTGCGCTTCTGTGACGTAAAGGTTTTATCATGGAGTAATATCAATAACGGCAATGTAAAGTTAATACAATCAAAAACAGCCAGACCAGTTATAGTTCCTTTACACGAAATAACACTCCAAATATTAAATGAGGGCAAAACGGAATCAGCTCGAATATTCAATTTGCCAACACATACTGCTTGTCTTAAAGACTTGAAAGTATGGGTAAAGAAAGCAGGGATTAATAAGCATATTACTTGGCATTGTGCTAGACATAGTTTTGCAACGGGTATAATTTATTATGGTAGTGATGTAAACAGTGCAAGTTCATTGTTAGGACATTCCTCTTATGCCTATACTCAAAGGTATGTTAGGATGTCAGAACAATTAAAAGAAACCGCTGTCGCAAACCTACCCTCATAATAAAGTGTTTATTTGTAAATAAGAATTACAAAATTTACTAATATCTATTTAAGTGTCAAAATCAATTGATTATTTGCAATTATTATTTGCAATTATTGTTGCATGACGACAAATTCACATGTCAATTGTAACCCTTTATTATTTTATTGATTATCAATATATTGCAATCTTTTCAAAAATTTTCTTCAATATCCAAACACAAAATTTGGGGTTATTCATTTTTATTGCTATATTTTTGTATTTAAATAAATAATTAAATGAATAATTTACTTACAACCAAACAAGCATGTGAGTTTTTAGGTATTAAATTACCTACTCTCTATCAGAAAACTAGGAATCGAGAAATTGAGTTTTACAAACCGAATGGTAAACTTATGTATTTTGAAAAATCTGTATTAGAAGCTTATATTAAACGTAATCACTATCCAAAAGTTGAGTGAAAATAAGTTGTATTTTATGGCACTTTTTAAAACTTTAATACACAACCTCCCAATTAATAGGATATTTAAATTTAACATTTGATTGACTTTTTAAGATTAAGGGTATATAACAAGCCAATTGAACATTTTCTGACAAATCAATTGCTTGAATTTAGTTCAATTGTAAATAGGTCAAGCGGTGAAGTAAATGATTTTCCTATGATTTCGAAATTGGGCTCTTTTAAAATTATAATAAAGGGCAATTCATTTGTTGAAATTTCAGGCAGTTTGCATAAGCATTTTACAGATGGTTACAATTGGAATGATTTTACATTTACCGATGTCAGTTTAGCAGTTAACAAGCTATGTGAGACGTTAAATTTAGCTCCAATTGAATGTGTTATTTCGAATATTGAGTTTGGAGTTAATGTTGAATTACCGTTTAACCCTGATGAGATGTTGAATAATTTAATTTGTTATAAATACAAACCCTTTGTAGCTATGAAAAGTAAAACACAAAGTTTAGGTTATGAATGCTATTTTAAGCAGTATGGTATAAAGATTTATAATAAGAAAAAACAATATCTGTTGGCGAATAATATA
>DAORKJ010000083.1:8662-17625 GCA_035439505.1 Chitinophagales bacterium | reverse complement strand
TTCTTCCACCAGGCAGGTTCCATTTTTAACGTTCCACGTGAAACAATAAAAAATCCGTCCCAATCAGTTAAATCCGTCCCACCCGTGTTCCATTTTTAACGTTCCACGTGGAACACAGGGAACACCCAATATCATCCATCTATTATACATCGTACAAAAATCCGCGACCATCAGCCAAAATCCACGACCCGCCACGCCGGGTTCAGCGCCTGCCTGCCGATAGGTAGGTTCCACGTGGAACGGTTGGGCATGAATTCAAATTAGGGGCGCCCACGTGGGGACGCCCCTACGGAGGTGGGGGGATTTAATCATTCTACACGAAACACCCAAACAATAAAAAATCCGCGACTATCCGCAAAATCCGCGCCCCGCACCACCGGGATCCGCGCCTGCCTGCCGATAGGTAGGTTCCCCATGTTCCACGTGGAACTTTAATCCCATACTTCTTATTTATCTTTGCATCAGGATGTTCAAAGAATATGATGTTATAGTTGTGGGTGCCGGTCATGCCGGGTGCGAAGCTGCCGCTGCTGCCGCTAATATGGGGGCGAAGGTGATGCTTGTGACCATGAACATGCAGACTATTGCCCAAATGAGCTGCAACCCAGCTATGGGAGGTGTGGCGAAAGGTCAGATAGTGAGGGAGATCGATGCTTTGGGTGGCTATTCGGGGATTGTGACCGATAAAAGTGCTATTCAGTTCAGGATGTTGAACCTGAGTAAAGGACCTGCTATGTGGAGTCCAAGGGCTCAAAGCGATAGAATGATGTTTGCCGCCGAATGGAGATACATGCTGGAACAAAACAAAAATGTAGATTTTTGGCAGGATACTGTGGCGGGTTTGCTGATTAAGGATGGAAGAATTGCGGGGGTGCGGACAAGCCTGGGAATGGAAATACCATCTAAGGCGGTAGTTCTTACCAATGGAACATTCTTAAATGGTTTAATACATATAGGAGAAAAAAACTTTGGTGGTGGTCGTGTTGCAGAAAAGGCTGCGACCGGTATTACTGAACAACTTATAAGTCTGGGATTTGAAAGTGGAAGAATGAAAACCGGAACCCCCCCAAGGGTTGATGGCAGAAGTTTGAATTACAACCTCATGGAGGAACAACTAGGAGATGAAGTTCCTCAGAAGTTTTCTTATACCGATACTAAACCTCTGGCTAAACAAAGAAGCTGCTGGATTACCTATACTTCTGATGCTGTGCATGAGGTTTTAAGGACCGGTTTCGATAGGTCTCCTATGTATTCAGGCAGGATTAAAGGACCGGGTCCAAGATATTGTCCTAGTATAGAAGATAAAATAGACCGCTTTGCTTCAAAAGAACGCCACCAGATATTTGTAGAGCCCGAAGGTTGGAATACCGTAGAGGTATATATTAATGGGTTTTCTACCAGCTTACCGGAAGAAGTGCAATATGCAGCATTGAAAAAAATTCAGGGATTTGAAGATGTGAAAATGTTCAGGCCGGGTTATGCTATAGAATACGACTACTTCCCACCGGTGCAATTGAGCCATACTTTGGAGACAAGGTTGATAAAAAACCTATTCTTCGCAGGCCAGATTAATGGAACAACCGGGTATGAAGAAGCTGCTTGTCAGGGGTTAATGGCCGGTATTAATGCAGCTTTATCTGTAGCTGAAAAAGCTCCATTCCAGATAGATAGAAGTGAAGGGTATATAGGGGTTTTGGTTGATGACTTAATTAATAAAGGTACTGAAGAACCATATAGAATGTTTACCTCCAGGGCGGAGTATAGAGTATTGTTGCGACAAGATAATGCAGATATTCGCCTTACTCAAAAGTCGCATGCCATTGGATTGGCATCGGATGAGCGCTTAAAACGAGTGAATGAAAAAATTTCAGCTACTACTAAACTGATAGATTTCTTGCGTAATCTTTCGGTAGATCCGGACCAGGTAAATGGGATGCTTGAATCAAAAGGTTCAACAGTAATTAAACAAAAAACTAAAGTTGGCCAGTTACTTAGCAGACCACATATTGGTCTGAACGATCTAATAGGATTAAATAGTAATCTCGATACAGAGCTACTTCAATACGAAACGGAATTTAGAGAGCAAGCTGAGATTTCAATTAAATATGAAGGGTACATCTCCAAAGAAAAAGAACTCGTAGATAAAATGTTGCGTCTAGAAAATATCATCATTCATGATGCTATAAACTATCATCAATTACATTCCATATCATCTGAAGCCAGAGAAAAACTCAGTAAAATAAAACCGAAAACGCTTGGACAAGCAAGTAGAATAAGCGGTGTTTCTCCAAGTGATATTGCTGTTTTGATGATTCATATCGGTCGTTGAAATGTTTTGTTATAACTCCCTGTATTTCAATTACTTACATCACTTTTTCTTAAATAATATCAAATTCGTTTCATTATTATTTAAGTAAAAGATTTTTGAACAAACAATCGCTTTGGCGTTATAGCCGTTAAGTGAATTTCTATCTTTGCAACACCAATGCGAATTTTCCTTATTACTATAGTATTATTAATAATAGCAGGTTGTGCTAATCAGGTTGCACCATCAGGCGGACCAAAAGATGTGACGCCGCCGACGGTTTTAGATTATGAACCGGATTCAGCATCTGTCAATTTTACATCAAATACCATCACCATAAAGTTTAACGAATACATTATATTAAATGATGTATTTAATCAAATAGTCATCTCTCCCCCTTTAAACGAAACACCCGAGTATAAATTAAAAGGCAAAACGTTAACCATATCATTAAAGGATACATTAAAACCGGCAACCACTTATACCATCAATTTCGGACAGGCAATAAAAGACAATACTGCGGGCAATGTGAAGGAAAATTTCACGTATGTATTTTCAACCGGTTCATTTATTGACTCACTACAAGTTTCAGGTAAAGTGATTGATTTACTTACAGCTGCACCTGCAACAAAAACTTATGTGGTATTATATGAAAATCCAACTGATACCTCGTTCACTACTTCCAAACCCTATTATTTTGCAAAAACAGATGCGACTGGAAATTTTATCATCAACAATATCAAATCAGGTACGTATAAATTATATGCAATAGAGGATCAAAATTTTAATTACTTCTACGATTTACCCAACGAAAAAATTGCATTTCAATCCAGTACCCTAACTATAGACAGTAATATCACCAATCAAAAACTCTTCCTATATTCAGAAAATAAAATAAAACAAAACTTACTTGAGGCAAAAAGTACACGGTATGGACAAACACGTTTAGTGTTCGCAAAAAATGCAACGGATACCAAAATTAATTATACCGGTACTGATACTGCTGATTACTTTTTTACCAGGAACATAAGTAACGATACTATTCTTTTTTGGCATACCAATTATTTATTAGACACACATCAATTAAGTATCAGTTTTGATACTACGTTAATTGAAAAAATTATTGAAACAAAAGAGTTTCCTGCTGATTCCAATTTTTTAAAGTCATTAAATACATTCACTAAAAATGTAATTACGCTTGCAAAAGGCGGTGACCCAAATGCCAGAGCCGAATGGGTTCCGGGAAAACCAATTGATTATCTTTTTTACAATCCTATTAAAACCGTTACCAATACTACCATACAAATATTGCAGGATTCCATTCCGGTGACAGATTATACCTTACAAATTGATTCTCTGGATGCACGAAAAATGCGTATCAATTACAATTGGAAACCTGAAAAAAATTATACCATAATAATTCCCGAAAAAGCAACTCAGGATATTTTCGGGTTATACAATACCGCTGATACCATCAAACTAACAGTGAAAAAAATAGATGCTTTTGCTTCCCTTTCTACTTCCATAAAAAACACAAGCGGAAGTCCAATCATTTTTCAATTCATGAAATTTGATATGACAATAATAGATGAATTTTATTTAGATACTTTAAAATTCGAAAACGCAGATAACACATATATAGTTAAACAATCATACTTAACCCCTGGCGTTTATAAAATTCGAGCCATTCTTGATGCAGATAAAAATGGCAAATGGACACCCGGAGATTTGTCACAAAACCGCCCTCCGGAATCCGTAATTTTCTTTCCGGTAGATCAAAACTTACGCGCAAACTGGGAAAATGAAATAGAATGGCATTTAAAATAAGCCAATTTTGAATGTCGCAAAAAATTGAAATCAGCGAAAAAAACGAAGTCGAGAATTGGCTTGTATTGAAAGATTTTAACTTTTTCGACACATAGTATCAAACACAATTGTCGTCGCTCAAATTAAAAATAAAGGCGAAATAACGCGCAAAGGTGTCCAATTAACTCGAAATATTATAAAATTAGTTAGATGATATTACCGAGTTGCTTTCCTGAACATTTATTGCTGTCGGGCGAATCAAAAATATAAAAAGCTTAATCTAAATCGAGCGGAATTTCCGGAGCAGCCGTTTTACAATAATTTAATCCAAAACGAGTGATGCACCATTTTTTTAGCTCGGTGATTTCTTCACCAATTAATTGGTCAAGCGCTTTTTTTAATTCAATTCTAAAAAGGTTCATATCAAAACTCACCTTCTCAAGGATCATTTTGCAATATTCAAGCATCGTCATTTCTTTGAAATTATATGATTAAAACGAGTATAATTTACAAATGTTGCAAAATTTGATTTTTTAACAAAATAGGTCATTTTCACAAAAAAATGACGATTATACACAGAATAAGACAGCAAAAAATTTCCTTATCTTTATTACGATTTTAACAATCTAAATTTCAAGCATTTATGAAGTATTGTTACTCACTCCTTTTACTCCTCTTTGTTTACACTTCAACCAAAGCTCAAATAACAGCTTATCCGGATACGAGTATTTGTCCGGGCGAAACGGTTCAACTCGGTACGACGCTGGTTGATGACTGCGGCAATTGCTACACTTATCAAAGTTTAGCTTACGCCCCGGAACCTATTGGCGGTGAAGCCATAACTATGGTTGATGATACTTATATTGGTCCGTATCCAATTGGTTTTGATTTCTGTTTCTTTGGAGTTGAATATGATGAGTTTTATTTATGTTCAAACGGATGGATAAGTTTTGTTACCCCTGGCGGATTATGGGCGGGAAACTGGACACCTGATGGTCCAATTCCTGATGCAGCCGCTAATGTTCCTCGGACAGCCATTTTTGCCTGCTGGACCGATTGGAATACAGGCGCAATATCATGTGATGATTGTATTCATTTTGAAACTGTTGGAGTAACACCAAACCAACGATTATTAGTAACCTGGGATGAAGTTCCTTTATATAGTGATGCTTGTGCCGATGATTTGGGTACTTTTCAGATTATTTTACATGAAACAAGTAATTTTATAGATAACCATTTTACTGATGCTATGGTTTGTCCAACTTGGGATGATGGCGTTGCAACTCAAGGGTTACAAAATCAAACCGGAACGATTGCCTTCACCGTAGAAGACAGAAATGCAACTGCGTGGGAAGCTCATGATGAATCTTGGAGATGGTATACTAGTACCGCAGAATGGTATGATGAAGATGGTGTATTATTAGGTGTAGGTCAGGTAATAGATGTTACGCCTGATGTAACTACAACATATACCGTGGTGCAAACAATGTGTGATGGAACAACTTATACCGATGATGTTACAGTTGAAGTAGGTGCTGCATTTGATACAGAAGTTTTAACTACAGATATTACTTGTGGGGGTGATGACAACGGAACAGCAACAGTTGATGTAACCGGCGGATTAGAACCATACACTTATGAATGGAGCACCGGTGTTACCGGAACCAATACACTAACCGGACTTGATGGAGGCACTTACTCTGTTATTGTTACCGAAGCGGGTGGTTGCCAAAGAGAGTATACATTTACAATAAACGAACCTGAAGAACTAGTTGCCAACGCAACCGATATTATAGACAATCCATGTTTCGATTATGAAGAAGGTTCAGCCACTATTGAAGCTAACGGAGGTACAATCCCTTATGCTTATAGTTTGGACGGAGGTGCTACTACAATTTTAAACACCTTTGAAAACCTTCCTGCCGGCACTTATACCGTTACAGTAACAGATGCAAATGGATGCACTGTAGATGAAACTTTTACTATTGAAGAACCAATATTATTAACTGCCAATTTAACAGCAGACGATAATTCTATTTTTGTTGGACAAACCGCATTAATAACATTAACCACTAGCCTACCGGGTATTACTTCAGTAAGTTGGGAACCGGAAGTGCCTTGTTTAGATCCGCCTTGTTTTTCAACAATAGTAGCACCTACAACTACTACAACCTATGAAGTTACAGTGATTGACGACCAGGGTTGTGTGGCAACAGATACCATTACCATTTTTGTAGAATTTGTGCCGGAAGTATTTTTTCCAAATGCTTTTTCACCTAATGGCGACAGTTTTAACGATCAGTTTGCGGGGGTATCTTATAATGTAACAGATTTCCATATGAGCATATTTAACCGATATGGTGAAATGGTTTATGAAACTAATTCATTTATTCTGGGTACAGGTTGGGACGGTAACTTTGAAGGTGAACCTCAAGAAATGGGAACTTACGTTTGGCAAGTAACAGCATCATTTAATAATGGTGATACTTATCAAGGTTCCGGTAATGTAATTTTGGTGAGATAACATATTAATTTTAATTTATATGCATTTTGGCGCAACCATTTATAGATAACAATTTCAAAGATTTTCTTAACCCGCAATTTTGTAGAATTTTGCGGGTTATTATTTATGTGTCACTTCATTCGATTAAGAAAAATCTTGATGGTTTATACATAAAAATGGTCCTCCGAAATCAATTATTAGTCATCAAAAAGAAATACTTAAAACATTATTTGTTGACAGATTGTGAATTTCGCAAAGTAAATCCTATCTTTGCATTCCCAAAATAGTAAGCGATGAAAAGGACGTTTCAACCTTCAAGAAAGAAAAGAAGAAATAAGCACGGATTCCGTGAGCGTATGGCAACTAAAGATGGTCGTGCTATTATTGCACGTCGTCGCCGTAAAGGACGTAAAAAATTGACTGTTTCTGACGAAAGAAATATCGGTAAATAAACCAACTTCAGGCTCTGAAAACAGCGCTGGTCGTATGTTTACACGAGCTACACTTAGTAAGTCCGAGCGACTTACCAAAGAACAACTTATTGCCTCGCTTTTCGAAGCGGGGCAAAGTTTTTTATCCCCACCGTTCGTGGTTCATTATCAAATTACCACTCTACCGGACAAGGTTCCAGCCCAATTTTTAGCCTCTGTTTCGAAACGTAAATTTGCGAAAGCAACGGACAGAAATACGTTGAAACGCAGAATGAAAGAGGCTTATCGCTTAAATAAAACCCCTTTGTATACGCACTTGCTGAACCAAAACAAACAACTGGCTGTAGCTTTAATATACAATGAGAAAAAAATAACATCTTTTAACGACATTGAATCTAAAATCAAAGTAGCTTTATCCGAACTAATTTCAAGGATATAACAAAAGCACAATATTATCGTTAGATGAAAGTCATATAGGTTAAAAACACAATGAAATACATCAGCAAGTTTTTTGGTTGGATTTTGATTTTACCTGTTAAAATTTATCAATTAGTATTATCACCCATTCTTCCAAACTCTTGCCGGTATACACCAACCTGTAGTCATTATATGGTAACCGCTATTCAAAAACATGGACCAATTAAAGGTTTATGGCTTGGAATTAAAAGAATAAGTCGTTGTCATCCGTGGGGTGGCCATGGTCATGATCCTGTTCCTTAATTAATTAAAATTGTTTTTATTGTATGCAAAAAATTAAATCATTTTATCAATCAGCAAGAGGTAAGTTTATTATTACCATTACCGGTATTTCATCCGTATTTGTTTTAACCTCTGCAGTAACCAGTGCCGATTTATTTGAAATAGGAAAAAACATAGACATATTTACATCTGTATATAAAGAATTAAACACCTATTATGTAGATGATGTAGATCCCAATAAATTAATGCGCACAGGAATTGATGCGATGCTGGAAAGTTTGGACCCTTATACTAATTACATATCTGAAGCAGAATTAGAAGGGTATAAATTTCAAATAACAGGTAATTACGGAGGTATAGGAGCAAGCATAAGAACAATTGACGGGCAGTCGACAGTTGTAGAATGTTTTGAAGGCTTTGCTGCCGAAAAATCTGGACTTATTCCGGGAGATATCATTTTAGAAATAGACGGTAAAAAATTAGCCGATGTAAATCAAGATGGCATTAGTGATTTATTACGTGGGTCACCGGGAACTACATTAACATTAAAAGTTAATCGACCGTTAGATAATAAAACTTTTGATCTTGCTATTGTAAGAGAAGATATTGATGTGCACAATGTACCATATTACGGTTTTGTTGAAGATGGTATCGGATATATTATATTAAATCAATTTACTGAAGATGCAGGTCTTAATGTTGGTAATGCTGTAAAGGAATTAAAGAAACTTAATCCGGCTATGAGTGGCATTATACTTGACTTACGAGGCAATCCGGGTGGTTTATTACGTGAAGCAGTTAATGTTTCAAATGTATTTATTGATAAAGGAGAAGAAGTATGCAGCACACTTGGAAAAGTAAAAGAATGGGATAAAACATTTAATACATTAAATAGCGCGATAGACAGTAAAATAAATTTAGTGGTATTAACCAATAGTTCCTCTGCTTCTGCTTCAGAAATTGTTGCCGGAACAATTCAGGATTATGACCGTGGTGTTGTGTTGGGAGAAAAAAGTTTTGGAAAAGGTTTAGTACAAACAACAAGAGATCTTTCATTTAATACAAAATTGAAATTAACCACAGCCAAATATTATATACCAAGCGGACGTTGTATCCAGGCATTGGATTACTCGCATCGCAATGAAGATGGCAGCGTAGGTAAATTACCGGATTCTTTAAAAACGGCATTTAAAACAAAAAGCGGTAGAACAGTTTACGA
>DAORKJ010000083.1:0-8562 GCA_035439505.1 Chitinophagales bacterium | reverse complement strand
GAAATTGTTTCCCGTTACTATAATGAAGATGGCCGCATAGAAGCCAACTTTGACCAGGATAAAGAAATTATGGAAGCGGTTAAGCTGTTAAAAGATGAAAACCAGTATAAATCTTTACTTCAACCGAAATAATCAATACACAAAAAATTGATAAAACCGGGAGATGGGGTGACTTATAATCCTGTTAATTCAGTCAAGAATAACTTACTTTGCATAAAATTTGCTAAGTAACGTTATATGAAAAAACTATTTGCAACAGCAATCCCTGTTTCTCTATTACTATTATCGGGAATAGCCACTTTTGCGCAAGCTCCGGATTTAAAAGCTATTAAGCAGCATGTGGAATATCTGGCAGCGGATGAACTGGAAGGCAGGGCAACAGGCAGCAAGGGCGAACAGTTAGCATCAACCTATATAGCAGAACAATTTAAGGCATTAGGTTTAACACCGGCGGGTGGCACAAATACTTATCTGCAGGAATTTGACGCCCATGCAGGAAAAGCTTTAGGCGCCGACAATTATATAATAGCAGGCGAAAAACTAGAAAATATAACAACCATTTACCCTCACCCTATGAGTGGCAATGGCACTGTAAGCGGCAAATTAGTTAAAGTAGGATTTGGTATTGTTGCACCAACATTGAATTACGATGATTACACCAATGTGGACCTTACTGGTAAAATCGCGCTGATCCAATTTTCCTCACCGGATGGCACTCATCCTCATAGCAAGTATATAGACTACAATGACGAACGGTTGAAAATCAAAACAGCTAAAGAAAAAGGAGCAATTGCAGTAATCTTTTATAATGAAGATGAAAATTATGAAGTTCCAACTACGGATTATAGACGAACAACTGCAGCAGAGGATATACCTGTAATGATTGTAGACAAATCTGTAGCTACACAATTAATAGCGAATAAAAATAATTGCACAGTTAGCACTACATTAAATCCGGTGATTAAAAAGGGGCATAATGTAATTGGTTATATAGATAATAAAGCACAAAATACCATAGTAATCGGTGCACATTACGACCATCTTGGTCATGGTGAAATTGAAGGCTCATTATATCGCGGAGCACCTGCCATTCACAATGGTGCTGATGATAATGCAAGTGGTGTAAGTTTACTGATTGAATTAGCAGAACAACTCAAAAAATCTACTCTAAACAATAATAATTATTTATTTATTGCATTCAGTGGAGAAGAGATGGGATTGTTTGGCAGTAAGGCTTTTGTCAATTCAACAGCGATGCAAAATTATCAGATAAATTACATGTTGAATTATGATATGGTGGGCAGATTAGACAGCACTAATACCATCATTATTAATGGTGTTGGCAGCAGTACTAACTGGGCTGTTTTAAATAATATTCATTATGGAGATTTTAAATTAAAAACAACTGAATCAGGAATTGGCCCTAGTGATCAAACTTCATTTTATTTAAAAGATATTCCGGTATTACACTTTTTTACCGGTTCACATAATGAATATCACAAACCTACTGATGATGCTAATTTGGTGAATTACGATGGTATAGGAAAAATATTAAGCTATAGTTATGTTTTAATTGATTCATTAAATAATGAAGGAAAAATTAATTTCACAAAGACTAAAGAAGAAAATAATGATAATGCTCCAAGGTTTACAGTAACATTAGGCATTATTCCTGACTATGCATATTCTGAAAAAGGAATGCGCATTGATGGTGTAACAGAAGGAAAACCAGGAAGTAAAGCCGGAATTATTGCTGGTGATATTGTAATTAAAATGGGAGAAATTGAAGTATTAGATATGATGAGTTATATGCAGGCACTGAGTAAATTTACGAAAGGTCAAAAAACCATGGTGACTGTAATACGCAATAATGCTGAAATACAATTGGAGGTACAATTCTAATTGGCACATATATTACATATCGAAACATCAGCTGCCATTTGTAGTGTGAGTGTAGCCGCAGATGGTAATTTAATTGCATCATTAAATGGCCAATCAATAAACGACCATATTTCGCAATTAACCACTTTAATTGATGCAGTAGTTAAAACTTCAGGAATTACCTTACAACAATTAAGTGCTATTGCAGTAAGTGCGGGACCGGGCTCATATACCGGTTTACGTATTGGTGTATCAACTGCAAAAGGTTTATGTCATGCTTTAAATATTCCACTTATTGCAGTTAACACATTAGCAAGTATGGTGGAAGGAATTAAAGATACATATCCTGAAAAAAATATACTTTTTTGTCCTTTAATTGATGCTAGGCGAATGGAGGTGTATACATTGCTATCAGACCACTCCGGCGAATTATTAATTCCACAACAAGCCTATGTGATGCAAGAAGAACACATATTTAATTCGTATTTATCATGTCACAAAATTGTTTTTTTTGGTTCAGGATTAAATAAGTGTAAAACATTTTTGAAAAATTTAAATGCATTATTTCATGAAGATTATATACAAACTGCAGGAAGTATGCATTTATTAGCAAATCGTCAATATTTATCAGGTAAATTTGAAAATATGGCGTATTTTGAACCTTTATATATCAAGGAATTTTACACTACGTTAAAAATTAAATGAGTGTAAGTTTGAATTAGTTTGTTTTTTCAGTCTACATTTTATAGTTTTGATAACAGAACGCCACGTGGGTAACGACAACCGGTAAAACAACGATATGCCCGCTATAAATTCCATTAAACTCACTTCGGAAAACGGAGTGGAAATAAAACTTGAACACAACACACTCCGAAGGACCGTTTTGGTAATTCGGTCGGTTGACCATAAGCTACGCCAGCAGATAATAAAAATGTTGGAGGAAACTCCGCGTTTAACCGTTACTGAAATCTATATTAAATTACGTATAGAACAAAGCATTGCATCGCAGCACTTAGCCATATTACGGCGCAGTGGTGTAGTGATCAGCAAACGAACGGGTAAATTCATATATTACTCCCTTAATAAAGAACGTCTTGTTGAAATAGGTAATTTAATAAAAGAACTAGTAAAGTAAGATGGGAAAACCAGGCATAATAGTTTTTAATGATGTTGAAAGTGGTGATTTACACAGTGCAGGTATAATACTACGTGCAATTTCACATCCATTGCGATTAAAAATACTCGCCTATATTGATAAACACCGTCCGGTAAACGTGCACAGTATTTATACTAATTTAAATTTAGATCAAAGTATTGCTTCCCAACAATTAAATATATTACGTGCTTCTAATCTTGTAAAAACAACAAGAGAAGGAAAATTCATTTATTATACATTGAATTATGAAAATATTCAACGTATTAATAATTTAATAGAGCAGTTTAAAAAATAAATTATAATCCTGCAGCTGCAGAAATATCTAACATTCGCTGAATTGATTTTCTTGCCTGAGAAATGGTTGGTTCGGCAATATTAATTTCAGGTAATTCATATAACATACAATTAAACAGTTTCTCCAGCGTATTTCTTTTCATATGCGGACAATCGTTACATGCACATAAATTATCAGGCGGAGCAGGAATAAAAGTTTTATGCGGGCTGTCTTTTTGCATTTGGTGAATAATACCGGTTTCGGTAACTACTATAAACTCATTACAACTATCGTTTATGGTATATTTGAGTAAACCGGTAGTACTTCCAATAAAATCGGCAATTGCTAAAACAGGTTCTTCACATTCGGGATGGGCAATAACCTTTGCCAGAGGATGACGATGTTTAAGTTTAGTTATTTTTTCCAGTGAAAAAATTTCGTGCACCATACAGCTGCCATCCCACAACACCATTTTTCTTCCCGTTTTTTTCTCAATATAACGACCAAGGTTTTTATCTGGTGCAAAAATGATGGGTTGGTCTTTAGGGACACTTTCTACAATTTTTACCGCATTACTGCTGGTACAGATAATATCACTTAAAGCCTTTATTTCAGCTGTGCAGTTAATATAACTTATCACAGTATGCCCAGGATGTGCTTCAATAAACTTTTTAAACAATACCGGGGGACAACTATCGGCTAATGAGCAACCAGCCTTAGAATCGGGCATAATCACTTTTTTATGGGGGTTCAGTATTTTGGCTGTTTCTGCCATAAAATGCACACCGGCAAATACAATCAGGTCCGCTGTTGTTTTAGCTGCATTTTGAGCTAATCCAAGGCTATCACCGATATAATCGGCAATATCCTGTATTTCACCATCCTGGTAGTAATGCGCTAGAATAACCGCATTCTTTTCTTTTTTGAGTTTGCGAATTTCTTCGAACAAATCTATACTTGGATCAACCGGACTATCTATAAATCCTGTTCGCTCCAAAATGGCATTATCCACAACCTTTTCCCCCTTATGAATCATGATGTTATTTTTTAAATAAATAAAGAATCATCATCAGTGCTGTGTATTCGTTGATAAATACTTAATCACATCTTTGATAAATAAGTTTTCCATACTTTAATTAATCCTGTCCACAATCAACTAACAGCATTTTATCAATAAAATATGGGATTTAGCGACTAATACACATCCTGTTGGTACAAAGTTAACAGGAAAACTTTTCCGAAATACACATTTATTGAACGTACGTACACTGTTGGTACAATGCAACATCTCCACAAAAAAAGACAACCCAACTTTTTAAAAGAAGAAAAAATACAACTTATCCATACGAGTTAACAATAGTACAACACATTATTAACATCGGCTTTACAACAGTTAAAAGGCTTACAACCAAATAATTATAAAATTGGAATAAAGCAATATTTTTTAAATATCCAATAAAGTGTACGTTTACTTATAAAAGTGCATTTCCTGTAGATGTTGCCAAACTTTATCCGGAACAAGGTAACGAACAGATTTACCGGCTTTAATTTGCTGACGAATGTAAGTAGAAGAAATAGCGAGTAAGGGTAAATCAAACAAACGGATATCACCATTCAGGTTGGCAGGAACCTGGTCGGCATTATTCCTTTTATATACCAGCACCGGGTGTTGCGCTAAAATTTTTTCATAATTTTTCCATTTATGAAAAGCCGGGAGGTTATCGCTTCCCATGATAATACTGAACCGATGTTCGGGATATTTTTCCTTCAGGTAAGTGAGGGTATCAATTGTGTAACTTGGTTGCGGCAGATGAAATTCAATATTAGAAGCCTGGAGTTGATAATTGTCTTCAATGGCCAGATTAACCATATACAACCGATGTTTTTCATCTAACAATGAAGCCTTTTCTTTAAATGGATTTTGGGGAGAAACAACAAACCAAACTTGCTGTAAATCAGTATTTTCTGCAAAATAATTGGCAATAATGAGGTGTCCGGTATGAATAGGATTAAATGAGCCGAAAAACAGACCAATGTTCATTCCTGTAAAGATAAACGGGATTACAGAGGATAAAAAGAAAAAACCGCATAAACAGTCACGCTAAAATAAAAGAAAGTAAAAACGCAAAACATGGCAACAATTTTGACAGTGTATTAAGTGGCGGAATTAATGGATAAAAAATTTTATTATTTTTAGGGAATAAAACAAGGTTATGAAAAGAATAATGGTACTGATTTTTACAATGAGTATAGCGCTTTCATCAAAAGCTCAAAGCTGGCAGGATGCCTGTATTGGCGGGTGGATAAACGGCGATGGAGATGCGAAAATTGAAATCTACAAAAAGGATAATAAGTACTACGGCAAAATTACCTGGTTGCGCGAACCTAATGAAGAGGACGGCAAACCCAAACTCGACGACGAGAACCCGGATGAATCAAAACAGAGTCAGCCGATTATGGGATTGGTAATTTTAAAAAACTTTGATTTTGAAGATGGTTACTGGAAAAACGGAACCATTTACGACCCTAAAAACGGAAAAACCTACAAATGCGAAATGTGGCTGGACGGAAAAACCGGCTTAAAAATTCGAGGTTATTGGGGAGTAGTATATAGAACAGAAACCTGGACAAAAGCGAAATAAATTTCGCAATCATGAAGTACGGCATACTTTTTTTACTGTTTTTTTACGGGCTGGGGAAACTTTCTGCTCAGGGAAATGCTAATGCTATTGTGGGCGTATGGTTATCGGAAAACAAAAGGCTGAAGGTTGAGGTGTACGAATCGAATAAAAAGTATTTCGGAAAAATTCTCTGGCAATACGAAAAAATAGATCCTGAAACCGGTCAGCCAAAAGTAGATAAAGAAAATCCGGATCCTGCTAAAAGAAACCGACCAATTATAGGATTACAGGTATTAAAAGATTTTGAATTTAAAGACGGGTTTTGGCAAAATGGCTATGTATATAATTCCCAAAACGGAAAAACCTATTCCTGTGAAATTTGGTTAGAAGGAAAGGATGTATTGGTTCTGCGCGGATATTGGGGTTTGGTTTATCATACTGAAAAGTGGACGAGGGTGAAGGAGTAATGTGCTGATGTGCTAATTGAACAGCCGGGGGATGTACCAATGTACCGATGTGCGAATGTACCAATTAAACAGCCGTATTTGATTAATAATTATAATTTGGAGTTACTGTTGGGGCAAACCTACGTGTTTGCCCGCTGAGATGTTTGTTGATTAATGTATTAATTAAACAGCCGGATTTAATTAATAATTATAATTCGGAGTTACTGTTGGGGCAAACCCACGTGTTTGCCCGTTGAGATGTTTGTTGATTAATGTATTAATTAAACAGCCGTATTTGATTAATAATTATAATTCGGAGTTACTGTTGGGGCAAACCCACGTGTTTGCCCGTTGAGAAGGTTGTTGTAAATGCGTTTTAATTTATGCTTCAATTAATGTTATTCCGGTCAAATTTGCCTGATTATTTTTTAAAAAAGCGTAGGTAATACTATCTGCATTACAATTAATAAATTGAACTATTTTAAACCTGTTGTTATATTTAAAAAATGGATTCACAAAAGTGACATTTTCGAAGCTTACGTTGTAAAAAGAGCATTGTTCAAAGTGACCGTTTTCGATTGCGCCTGAAGTGTTATTTGTTTTATTGGCTGGATTGTCAATTGGCTTTAATTTTCTTTTGTCCGGAAAAGTTTGTATCACTTTAATAAACCAATTGCGTAATTCAAATAAAGTATTTTTTGGGTCATTATAACTATGTTCTTCCTTCCATTCGGTTTGCGCCTCATACCATTGCATAAACTCAGCCCTTGTTTTTAGAGCTGTCGCTTTATTAAATACCATTAGGTTGTAACTCATTGTTTTGGATTTTTGATGGGTTTAGATAGGTGTTAACGTTCAAGGCTTTGCGAAGTGGTAGTATTTGCAGAGAAAGTTTTCAATGGATTTAAAAATATTTCAAGAGGATAAATACTTCAGGTATATATTTCTTGAAGCTATTTTGTAAAGGTTTTGTTGTAACCAGTGGTTAACTCAAAATGAATAGCCAAAACTTAACCCCGGCCATACAACAAAATTTTTATCTTCAAGCTGCAATTTTGAAAAAGGCAAATATGCTAAATAGCCATGCTTGTAATTATTTATGTTATTTACAAATAGCAAATTGAATTTCATAAATCCTCTGAAATTTAAAAAATAGGTATAGTTAATATCAGGGAGAAAGTAAGCATTAGATGATCTATTCACGTCTTCCGGGTGAATAAAAATGTGAAACCAATAGTAACCAAACATATAGTTTATACCTGCACCAATTTCTGAATTACCTATTTGATAGTTAGCATATAATCGAAACGGGAAATATAAATATTGAGGATCAACAAATTTTGGTGCTATGCCTCCTGATAATGAAAATCCCCAATTTGATTCTTTAATTTGAACCTGCCTTTCATAATTTATTGAGTAAAGCATACCAATACCTAATCCTTCGATATAAATTGTATTTGATTTATTGGCAGATGAATTCTGAGCAATTGCTGGATGCAACAGAAAGGTCATAAATAATGTCATAAATAAATATTTCATATTTACATATCGAACTTATTTCTCTTACCTGAAATTATAACCGGTGGTTTATACCTAAAACGAATATCCAATAGCTAATCCTGGCCACATTACAAATTTCTTATTGTATAATTCTAAATCTAAAAACGGTAAACGAGCTAGATAACTATATTTATAGTCTTTAGTATTGTCAACAAACAAAACGCTACATGAAAGTATCAATTTATTTTCCATTTGATAGCTATATCTTATGCTCGGAAGGAAAAAATCAATTGTTGATCTTAAAATGTCCTCTGGATGTATAAAACTATGAAACCAATAAAAACCAAACATGTAGTTTATACCTGCACCAATTTCTGAATTACCTATTTGATAGTTAGCATATAATCGAAACGGGAAATATAAATATTGAGGATCAACAAATTTTGGTGCTATGCCTCCTGATAATGAAAACCCCCAATTTGATTCTTTAACTTGAAAGCTCCTCTCATAATTAATCGAGTATCGAATGCCAATCCCCAAACCTTCCGCATAAATAGAATTGGGTTTTATGGCAGTTATATCTTGAGCACCGCAAACTTGGAAGATATAGAAAAGCAAAATCGTTGAGATTAAATATTTCATATTATTTGTAGAATTTAGCAGTTGAAAGTATTTTTCCTGATT
>DAORKJ010000082.1:13902-17969 GCA_035439505.1 Chitinophagales bacterium | reverse complement strand
ATGATATCATTAAAAACAGCAATCCCCGGTCCAAATTCAATAGCGATAATAAACCGCAGAAAAAACGCGATGCCTGCAGGTTTGGCTAAGTCAACAGAAGTAGCTATTGCACATGCAGAAGGTGGCGTAGTGACAGATGTTGATGGCAATGTGTTGCTCGATTTTGCCGGTGGAATTGGTATGATGAATATTGGGCACAGCAATAAACAGGTTGTTGATGCTATGAAAACACAATTAGATAAATATATTCATATATGTTCACTAGTAGCAACACCCGAACCTTATGTTGAGCTGGCAGAATTATTAAATGCTTTAACACCGGGTGATTTTCCGAAAAAAACATTGCTTGCAAATAGTGGCAGTGAAGCTGTAGAAAATGCAGTTAACATAGCCCGTTATTACACAAAACGTAGTGCCGTAATTTGTTTTGAAGGAGGATATCACGGACGAACATTATTAACCTTATCGTTGACCAGTAAATATGCATTATTTAAAAAAGGATTTGGACCTTACGTAAGTGATATTGTTAGATTACCTGCACCTAATATGTATCGCAAGCCGCTAGAATTTTCTGATGAGACTTATGTGAATTATTGTATTCAACAGTTCGAGACTGCCATGATTGCACAAATAGACCCGGACAGTGTTGCAGCAATTATTATCGAACCTGTGCAGGGTGAAGGAGGATTTATTCCCATGCCAAAAGCATTTTTGCAAAAACTTCGAACAGTAGCTGATGCACATGGTATTGTTTTAATATTTGATGAAATACAATGTGGAGCTTCACGCACTGGAAAATTATTTGCATGCGAACATTTTGATGTTGTTCCTGATATTATTTGTATGGCAAAATCTATTGGAGCTGGTATGCCAATTAGCGCCATAACAGGAAGAGCAACTATAATAGATGCACCACATTTAGGTGGAGTAGGAGGTACTTATGGCGGAAACCCCCTGGCTTGTGTTGCCGCAATTGAAGCATTAAAAATTTTATCTTCAGCCGAATTTCTGGAACGTGTTAATCATGTAGGCAAATTAATTGCCATTACCCTTAATGCATGGAAAACAAAATATCAATTTATTGGTGATATTCGAGGATTAGGCGCTATGCAATTAATTGAATTTGTGAAAGACCGTTCAACAAAAGAACCGGATGTGGAAATTGCAATGGAAATTATTAAAGAAGCTGTAAGTAATGGAATTATTTTAATCCGCGCCGGTTTATATTCTAATTGTATCCGTTTATTGCCTCCGGTGGTAATGACAGATGAACAGTTATCTGAAGGCCTTCAAGTATTAGAAAATGCTATTCGCAAAGCACACGAAAAAAGAAATGCGTAATTTATGAGCAGAAAAATCTTCTTTAATGCAAAGGTGCTCACCCAGGATAAACTGATGCCTGAAGCGGATGCATTTATTGTGGAAGAAGATAAATTTATTGCTGTAGGCGACACATCTACAATTTTAGCCCAACAATCCGCAGATGATATTTTGATTGATTTGGAGGGCAATTATGTAATTCCTGGATTTAACGATGCACATATTCATATTTGGAAAGTGGGCAATTTAATGACACATATGTTAGACCTCCGGACGGTTCGCAGCATTGCTGAAATGCAGGAAAAAATATTAGATTATGCGAATCAACATCCTCAATTAACATGGATACAGGCAAGAGGATTTAATGAAGCTAATTTTATTGATAAAAGGTTTCCAACAAAATATGACTTGGATTTAATTCCAACCGACAAACCAGTTTGTGTAACCCGTACTTGTGCGCATCAGATTATTGTTAATTCAAAAGCATTAGCAGTTGCAGAAATAAATGCGGATACACCGGTTCCTTCCGGCGGTGAAATGAAATTGCTTCCGGACGGAACTGTTTCCGGTCATTTTACCGAAACGGCAATTGGTTTAATATTATCCAAAATACCAAGGTATACTAAAAGTGAATTAAGAACCATGATACTTGCTGCGCAACGATATCTGTTGCAATTAGGCATTACGGCAGCCACCGACCCAGCAGTTGACAGAGATTTACTTGCTGTGTATAAAGAAATGGATGCCAATGGAGAATTAGTATTGCGAATAAATGCCATCCCAATTCGGGTTCCGGATGGCGCTAATAAGGTTTATCCAAATCCTGAACATTATCAGTCTGAACATTTGGTTGTGAATACCGTAAAGTTTTTTGCAGACGGAGGACTGAGTGGCAAAACAGCAGCATTGTTGCGACCATACAAAGGGAATGCCGGATTTGGTGTACTCCGGTTGGATGCTGCAACCTTTAAATCACTTGCAGCAGAATCACAACAGGCAGGTTTTAAAATTGCTACACATGCTATTGGAGATGCTGCTATTAAAATGGTGTTAGATGTGTACACGTCTATTGCCGCAGAAAACACTCAAAAGTTATGTCACAGAATTGAACATTTGGGGTTTCCTGATAACAGTGATTTACAATTGATGCATCAACTCGGAGTAATTGCGGTAATGCAACCGGTATTTATTGAAGAACTGGGCAATAATTTTATTGATAATATAGATGAACAATATTTAAGCACAGTATATCCGGTGCGCAATGTAATAGAAGCAGGTGTTACAGTTGCATTTTCCACAGATGCTCCGGTAGTTAGACAAATTAATCCGCTTAACAATATACAATCTGCAATAAGTCGAAAAACATTGCAAGGTAAAGTAATAGCTGAAAACCAGCGTGTTACCTTTAAGGAGGCATTATATGCATATACCATGGGCAGTGCTATTGCAGGTAATCAGGCTAATCAGCTTGGATCGGTTGAACAAGGCAAGTTTGCTGATTTTTTAATTTTGAAACATCTGGGAACCAACAATGCAGAATTGGTTCAAACATACATAGGCGGTGCGCCTGTAGTCTAAATGGTTTTACTCATTTGGCTTTCAATTGATGCTGTCAATTGAAAATTGTATCATGATTTTTGACAAATTTTCAATTTTTGTTTATCTTGCGTTTTCAATGCACGTTGAGCGACTTGTAAATGTTGAGAGAATTGTGGTCGATGATAAATTTTATAGCGTGTAATTGTAAAGCTTGTAGATTAATCATATATGTTAATTTTAGCTGGATTTTAATATAATTCAGCTGAAATTAAGAATTAGCAGTACATTAGGTAAACTGCATTATTAAATTGAATTAATAGCATTATTATATTTTTATTTAATTAACCAATTAAACCATTAAATCAAACACTTATGAACAAATTTACTCCTTCATTGAGAAGATTGATTATTGCGGGTGGAATTATGCTTTCGTCAGCAACTGCATTTTCTCAATATTGTATTCCGGCGTATACAACTGGTACAGCCGAAGGTGATTTTATTGACGGTGTAACCGTTAGTGATCTCTCAAATATTGGCTCAGGTGGTGCCATTACCGATGTTGGGTATTCCGATTATACAGGATTAACTGCAAACCTGACTATTGGTACAACCTATACAATGACATTAAATAATAATCCTTCATTTAGCCAAACTTATACAGCTTGGATAGATGGAAATCACGATGATGTATTTTCAACGGATGAAGTACTTGGCTCAGTTAGCTTAGTTGCAGGTGCAACAGGCAGTTTTGATTTTTCACTTGCTCCCGGAACTATGGAAGGTGCAACACGCATGCGCGTTAGATGTATTTATCCAGCATTTTTAGCAACACCACTTGATCCATGTGCCTCCACCAGTTACGGAGAAGCGGAAGATTATACCGTAGTAATTGAAGGTGCAGCTGCAATTGACGGTGGTGTAGTTGATGTTACAGCTCCTACCTCTGGTGTTACACTTGGTGTAGAAAGTGTAACTGTTACCATTCAAAATTACGGTTCAGAATCTTTGTCCGGATTTAACGTTAGTTATAACGTTGACGGCGGTGCAGCAGTTACTGAATTATACGCTGGAACAATTGCTGCATATAGCACAGCATCATATACTTTCTCCACAACACATGATTTTACAGCAGATGGCTGTTATGAAATTGGTGCTTGGACTTCAGTTGATGGCGATGCTGCTGAAATAAATGACGATTATACTGAAAC
>DAORKJ010000082.1:1868-13802 GCA_035439505.1 Chitinophagales bacterium | reverse complement strand
CTGATATAGAAAACTGGGTTGCTTCAGGTGGTAAACTTCTATTAAATGCTGCACCTAACGAAGGTGATGGTATGAGTTTTGGATTCGATGGTACAACTTTAACTTATCCTTATTTTACCGACAATGCAACTGCAGTGGATGCCGCTCATCCAATATTTAATGGTCCTTTTGCTCCTGCAGGCACCGATTATACCGGTGGTTCATTTGGCCATGCAATTGTTTCAGGAACAGGATATACCAATGTTATGGTAGATTTATTTTCACCTTCATCTGCAGTATTAGCAGAAAAACCATGGGGCGATGGTCGTGTTATGGTTGGTGGTATGACTACCAATAACTTCCATTCACCGCTTGAAAATGCTGCCAACTTACGTGCAAATATTCTTGCTTACTTAAGTTGTGTTGAAATTTTATTCTGCGAAACTCCGGGTGGTTTATTTGTTGATGGAATTACAACTAATGATGCTGTTTGTCATTGGAATGCAATTGACGGCGCTGATCAGTATCGTTTTGTTTTACAAAATACTTTCACCGGTGTAATTGCTAAACGTAAAGCGATAACAAACTCTTACGAGTTAATCGACAAATTAGATCCATTAACTACTTATGCATTCCGCGTTAAAACCGTTTGTTATGATGATTTAGCAGACATTTCTGCGCCATCTGAATGGTATTATTGGACAACCTTAGGTCGTTTAGACGGTGAAGTTGAAGGAAATGTGAGCATGTATCCAAATCCAAACAATGGTACATTTACATTAAACATCAATGGTTTAGAAAATTCAGCACTTACGCTGAATATTGTTAATGCTCTTGGTCAAGTTGTTTATACTCAAAACCTCGACATTAATTCAGCTGCTTATACTCAATATATTTCATTAGATAATGTAACTCCTGGTATGTATCAGGTAAACTTAAGTAATGAGCAACAAAATATTAATTATTCAATAGTTGTTACTGAATAATTGACCTTTTAATCAGAAAAACAGGCTGTTTCAAACGAAACAGCCTGTTTTTTTTTGGCCATGCCGGTCTTAAAAAGAAGGGTATTGGATGTCACAATTTTGCTATTCCTGACAAAAATTTATTTCTTCAAATTACTATATTTACCCTTTAAAAATCTTATATTTACTCTTTAATCTAAACAAAACAAATACACTAAATCATGAGAAAACAGTTACTTAATTGTAGTTTGATTGCAGGTTTGTTTCTATGGTCAGCGACTGCTATAGGACAATCCTACACAATTGGAGCAAACAATGGCTACAACACAACTACATCTTATCCCACACCTTTTGGTGATTTTTACAAAACGCAACGCGCTCAATACCTTTATTTGGCATCTGAGTTAACTGGTGCCGGTATGGTTTCAGGCGATATCACTGCTTTATCCTTCACAGTTGCCCTGCCTTACGATATTGATGTAGCCGATGGTGGTGTTATGGAAGGTTACACCGTTAAAATTATGACTACTGCCACCACCTCATTAACCTCCACAGGTTGGGAAGAAGGTGCTACTGTAGTTTGGGGACCAACAGATTATATCCCTGCAGAAGGTATGAATACTTTTACTTTTGATAGCCCATTTAGCTGGGATGGTTCAACTAATATTATTGTTGAAATTTGTGGCGGTATTCCTGCTGGAACTTATGAAGACAATGCTTCAGTAATTTGGACTACAGGCTTAGCTTTTAATGGCTCAAGAACTTATCGTTCAGATACTCAAATCGATGTTTGCGGTTATACCGGAACTTCTTTTGTTACAGGTACACAAGGTACAACTAGACCACAAATTATTTTTGATGTTTTAGCCGGTGCTGATTGTGCTGGAACTCCGGAAGCCGGTGATGCATCTGCAGCTGTAGAATCAGTTTGTCCTGCTACTATTTTTAACGTATCTGTTGCCCCTATTTTAGAAGGTGGAATTACTTACCAGTGGGAAAATTCAACTGATGGCGCTATCTGGAATCCGATTGCAGGCGCTACCTCAGCTACTTACGGTGCTTCACAAGATATGCCTACTTGGTATCGTTGTGTGGTTACTTGTACCGCTACAGGTGAAACTTCAACTTCATCTGATGTTTACGTTGGTATTAATGCACCTGACGATTGCTATTGTACACCAAATTATACTACAGGTACAGGCGATGGCGATTATATCAGTAATGTTTCTTTAGGCGCTATTAATAATGCAACCGGTCCATCAGATTCACCATTTTATACCTATTACGATGGTTTGTCAACTGACCTGGAAGCAGATGCAACCTATACTATTTCAATCACTAATGGTGAATATGAATTTAATAATGGTGTAGCAGCTTGGATTGACTTTAACCACGATGGTTATTTTGATGAAGCAACTGAAAAATTAGGCGAAGTTACCGGATTAGGAGCTTATGGTGTTGGTGCAATTACATTTACTGTACCTGCCGGCGCTGCACTCGGTACTACTCGTTTAAGAACTCGTGAAGTTTATAACACTATCGGAATGTTAGCTTGTACAGAATATGTATATGGTGAAACTGAAGACTATAATGTAAACATTACACCTTCTGCTTGTCCGCTTGTTTCTGATTTATATGTTGACGGTATCACTACAGACGATGCTATGTTACATTGGACAGGAATTGATGGCGCTGATCAATACCGATTAATTTTATGGAATACAGCTACTGGTTTAATCAACAAAAAAGGTGTTAACTCTACATCTTATGCTTTAGTTGATAACCTTACACCATTAACTACTTATGCGTTCAGAATTAAAACAGTTTGTTATGATGAAGGATTAATTTCTTCTCCAACAGAATGGATTTACTGGACTACACTTGGCCGTATCGGTGAAGAAGAAGTTGGTGTTAGTTTATTCCCTAATCCAAATAACGGAACATTTACAGTAAACGTAAATGGTTATGAAAATAACGCATTTACTTTAAATGTTGTAAACGCTATTGGTCAGGTTGTTTATACTCAACCGGTTGATATTAACAGCAATGAATTTACTGAAACAATTTCATTAGAAAATGTAACTCCTGGTATGTATCAGGTTAACCTCAGTAATGCATCGCATAATATTAATTATTCAATTATTATTACTGAATAATTAATTAAATAAATAATTATTTAAAATGAGTGGTAATTAATTTTACCACTCATTTTTTTTTATTGCTTAATTATTCTTATAAATAACTAATTTAGAATGAGTGGTAATTAATTTTATCACTCATTTTTTTATTTAATAATTATTTAGGAATATACTTAGGTTAATATAAATGGTTATATATATAAATAATTAAACTGAAGATGTCACAATTCCCTTGATAATCAGTGGTTTAATAAAAAATATTGCTATTTAAATTTGCATTTGTTAAAATTAGTTTTTAGCTTGGATTATTAATTAACTAAAAAACAAGCTTATGATTCACACTCACACAATGAGGCGGATGTTTATGACATTCGTCATCTCTACCCTATGTGCATCTGTCACCTTTGCACAGTATTGCACACCAATTTACACAACCGGATCAGCAGAAGGCGACTACATTAATGGCGTTGCTGTAGCCGATTTATCTAACACAGGCTCAGGTGGGGCTATCACCGGAATTGGTTATTCAGATTACACTGGTTTAACAGCCAATGTCAATATTGGTGATACGTACACTATGACCTGTACTAACAATCCATCATGGTCGCAAACTTACACTGCCTGGATTGACTATAATCATGATAATGTTTTTGATGTATCTGAAGTTATAGGCAATTTAAGTTTAGCTGCTGGAGCAAGTAGTTCATTTTCATTTACCGTTCCTACAGGTTTAATTCCTGGCAACACCAGAATGCGTGTTCGTTGTATTTATCCAAGTGGTTTAGGTACTCCGTTGGACCCATGTGCATCTACAACTTATGGTGAAGCTGAAGATTATACTCTGAATTTAATGGGAGGATTAACAAACGATGTTGCTGTTGTTGACATTACTAATCCAACAACAGGTCCAGGACTTGGTTTGGAAGATGTAATTGTTACAGTTGAAAACTTTGGTTCAAGTGATGCTTCCGGATTTACAGTTAGTTATCAGGTAGATGGTGGTTTAGTTACTGCCGGATTTTTCCCTGGAACTTTACCTGCATTTAGCACAGCTTCATGGACAGCTCCTGAAGGCTGGGATTTTAGCGCAGAAGGTTGTTATGAAATTACAGCATGGACCACACTTGCCGGTGATGAAGATCCTAGTAACGATAGTTACACTGAAACAGTTTGCCATACCGGTGCAGTTGCAGGTAACGGTGCTTATTATATCTTATCTAATACTACAGGTGGTGAACCTTGGTTTACTGTAAATAACTCTAATGCAATGACTGCAGTTTTCGGAACTGAAGGTGTTGGTTGGACACGCGATTATTTTGAAACTGTAGATGTACCCTCTGTATTTGGACCTGATAATTGTTTTGTATTCTTAGAAGGTTCTGATGGACATGCAATTGAATTGGAAAATTTCTTGATTGCAAATATTTCAACCATCGAATCATGGGTTGCTTCAGGTGGTAAATTATTATTAAATGCAGCACCAAATGAAGGCGATGGAATGAGCTTCGGTTTTGGTGGTACTTCTTTATTCTATGCATATTTTACTTCTAATGCTACCGCTGCAGCAGGTGCTGGTGGTCACCCAATATTTAGTGGACCATTTCTTCCTGCTGGAACTGATTATACAGGTACAAGTTTTGGACACGCTACAGTTACAGGTACTGGCTTAACTAATTTAATGGTTGATGCTTTTGCACCTTCCAATGTTGTATTAGCAGAAAAAGCTTGGGGATCAGGAACTGTTTTATTTGGTGGTATGACTACCGACAACTGGCATAGCCCTTCTCCAAATGCATCTAACTTAAGAGCAAATATTATTTCTTATTTAGCTTGTGATGTTGCTTTATGTCCTGCTCCAATCGGTTTAGGTGCTGATGCCATTACTTCAACATCTGCACACTTATCCTGGGATCCTTCTGATAACTCAGGTGGATATCATTTATCTGTTTACACACTCGACGAAGTTGAAGTGTTAAAGAAAAAAGTATTAGGTGGATTAACAGACTGGACAGTTACCGGTTTAACTCCTGGTACTGATTATGGTTTCCACGTTCGTTCTATTTGCGTAGCCGATGGTATTAAATCAGTTATTTCTGACCATTATTATTTCTCAACACCAGCTCGTATTGGCGACATTGAAAATGATCAAATTGCCATGTATCCAAACCCTTCAAACGGTGTGTTTACATTGGAATTAAATAATTATGAAGGAAATAACTTTGAGGTAAATATTACCAATGCATTAGGTCAAATTGTTTATACAACAATGATTGATGTAACTGAAAATAATTACACTCAAACTATCGACTTAGGAAATGCAGCTGCAGGAATTTATCAGGTAACACTGAAAAATGCAAGCACTACAATGAACTATGCCATTTCAATTAATGATTGATAAGCAGAAATTTTAAAAATAGAAAGAGGTTGTCGTTTTCGGCAGCCTCTTTTTTTTATTAAGGAATTTGGATATACTTATGCAATTGTAAAGAAATTTCCCATTCGGGATGTTCTTTTACATATTCAATTAAAAGCGGTGTAATTATATCTCGTTTACTCCACTCAGGTTGTAGATATAATTTACAAGTTGCCCCAACTGTTTTACGATGTTCCTCTGCCCACTCGAAATCGCTTTTATTATAAATAACCACTTTTAATTCATTGGCAATTGCGGCAACTTCAGATAAAGGAGCCTTAAATTTTTTCGGGGAAAAACAAATCCAATCTGCATTTCCACGCATTGGATGTGCACCGGAAGTTTCAATATTTACTTCAAAACCTGCTTCCTGCAAACCATTTATTAAAACATGTAAATCATACATCAAGGGTTCGCCACCGGTTATTACAACTAATTTAGATGGATATTTTTTTGCTTCAGTAATAATTGCTTCCGCACTGATTAACGGATGTTTGGCTGCATCCCAACTCTCTTTTACATCGCACCAAACACAACCCACATCACAACCACCAAGGCGAATAAAATACGCTGCTCTGCCCTGATGAAATCCTTCACCCTGGATAGTATAAAACTGCTCCATGATGGGATATTGTTGAGCAAGTGGATATATTAAATTCGACATCGATTTATTCAAATTGGTAAGTTAAACTTAACCTTATATTTTATTGACTAGAATGAGATTACCTGTTTAGTTATTGAGTTCAACAGCTTTCATAGTATTCATTAATAACGAAACAACTGTCATTAATCCAACACCTCCCGGAACCGGAGAAATAGCAGCACATTTTGGTGCAACTTCATCAAATTTCACGTCACCTTTTATCACATAACCTTTTTCATTATCTGCATCTAAACGTGAAATTCCAACATCAACAACAACAGCTCCTTCTTTTACCATGTCAGCTGTTACAAATTCAGGTTTGCCTAATGCGGCAATAATAATATCAGCTTGTAAACAAATTTCTTTTAAATTTTTAGTCCGGCTATGGCAAATTGTTACTGTGCAATTACCGGGATTGGTATTTCGGGATAATAAAATACTCATTGGAGTGCCAACAATATTACTACGGCCAATCACGACACAATTTTTACCTGATGTTTCAATTTGATATCGTTCGAGCATGGTAACTATACCTGCCGGTGTTGCAGAAATAAATGCGGGAAGTCCCAATTGCATACGACCTAAATTAATGGGATGAAATCCATCCACATCTTTTTTAGGATTAATGGCTTCGATTATATTTGTTTCGTTGATATGTTTTGGTAAAGGCAGCTGAACAATAAAACCATCGATATCTTCATTTTGATTGATATCATGCACAATTTTTAATAATTCTGTTTCTGTGGTGGATGCATCTAAATGAATAAAAGTTGACTGCATGCCAACAGCTTTACAAAGTCTGATTTTACTATTTACGTAAGTTGTACTTGCACCATCGTTACCAACAAGCACAGCAGCTAAATGCGGAATTTTTTTTCCGTTTATTCGCCTTTCTTCAATTGTGCTTTTAATTTCTAATTGAATTTCCTGAGAGAGCTTTTTACCATCTAATATAATCGGCATGTAATTAATTAATCCTCATTTAATTTTAATACGGCTAAAAATGCTTCCTGTGGAACTTCAACTGTTCCTATCTGGCGCATACGTTTTTTACCTTTTTTCTGTTTTTCCAACAACTTACGTTTACGTGAAATATCGCCACCATAACATTTTGCTGTAACATCTTTACGCATAGCAGAAATAGTTTCACGCGCAATTATCTTGGCACCAATAGCAGCCTGAATGGCTATCACAAATTGTTGTTTAGGTAAAAGGTCTTTTAATTTACCGCACAATTTGCTGCCAAATTCATAAGCCTTATCCCTATGAATAATCGCTGAAAAGGCATCAACATTTTCACCGTTAAGTTTAATATCCAACTTAATCAAATCTCCATCACGATAATCGATTAATTCATAGTCGAAACTCGCGTATCCTCGAGAGATAGATTTTAATTTATCATAAAAATCGAATACAATTTCTGCAAGTGGCATTTCCCAAACTAATTCCACACGTGTTGTAGTGAGGTAAATTTGATTTTTCAAAATACCACGTTTATCCATACACAATTTCATAATTGCTCCGATATAATCGGGTTGCGAAATTATTTGTGCACGAATATAGGGTTCCTCAACATGGTCAATTGTTCCCGGGTCAGGTAAATCGGTGGGATTGTGCACCACAATTTTTTTACCGGCAGTTGTAAAGCAGTCGAATGAAACGTTAGGAACTGTAATAATTACATTTTGGTCAAATTCACGTTCTAATCTTTCCTGTACAATTTCAAGATGCAATAACCCTAAAAATCCACAGCGAAATCCAAATCCAAGAGCCACTGAACTTTCCGGTTCAAAAACAAGAGATGCATCATTAAGTTGTAATTTTTCCAGTGAGTCTCTTAAATCTTCATAATCGTCGTTGTCGATAGGATAAATACCGGCAAATACCATCGGTTTTACATCTTTAAATCCTTCAACTATATCAACACATGGTTTTTCCTTATGGGTTATGGTATCCCCAACCTTAATCTCTTTGGCTTCTTTGATACCGGTAATTACATAACCAACATCGCCGGCTTTCACTTCCTGGCGTGGTTCATATAACAAACGCATAATACCAACCTCATTGGCTTCGTAAGTGTTTTTGGTATTCACAAACATTACGCGCTCTCCTTTTTTCATCGTACCCTGAAAAATTCGGTAATAAGCAACAACGCCACGGTAGGAGTTGAACACTGAATCGAAAATAAGCGCTTGCAACGGTGCTTCCGGGTCGCCTTTTGGAGACGGAATACGTTTGATAATGGCATCAAAAATGGCTTCAATTCCCAAGCCTGTTTTTCCACTGGCCTCTAAAATAGTATCGCGTTCACAACCTATTAAGTCTACAATCTGGTCTTTTACTTCCTCTATCATCGCCCCATCCATATCAATTTTGTTGATGATAGGGATAATTTCGAGGTTATGTTCAATGGCTAAATAAAGGTTAGATATGGTTTGTGCCTGAATACCCTGGGTAGCATCTACCAACAATAATGCGCCTTCACAGGCAGCAATACTGCGGGAAACCTCGTAACTAAAGTCTACGTGACCGGGAGTATCAATTAAATTGAGCACATATTTCTTGCCCTCATAATTAAAGTCCATTTGAATGGCATGGCTCTTAATGGTTATGCCTCTTTCACGCTCAATATCCATGTCGTCGAGCACCTGAGCGCGTTCATCTCGCTCAGAAACAGTCTTGGTAATTTGTAAAAGTCTGTCTGCTAGCGTACTTTTTCCGTGATCAATATGTGCAATAATGCAAAAGTTCCTGATATGTTCCATCTTACGTTACTATCTTTTTCTTCAGGATGCAAAAGTAACTAAAACCTTTGTGCTTCGTAAATCTACAGTGGTTATAGCTGCTAATTTCTACATTTTTTAATTGCAACAATTTGCTGCAGGTTAACATTCGATGACAGGGGAAACTTTCTACAATTTGCTGCAATCAACCAGTCCTATTTCAGGCATAATCTGCTGAATATGCTGGTATTGCGCTATTTTCGGACAGGTATATCTACTCATCTGCCAAAGATGGGTTTGTCCCGGTTTCAACATGCAGTAAATGTTTGCTTTTCAAATTGTTGTTATCTTTGCAAATGAAAAGATATTTATTGATTTAAAACAAAATTTATGACACACAATTACCAGACAGCACCTATGGCCAAACGCGTAACTGCATTTATAATCGACATGATTATTGTAGGCATGGTTACTTCAGCATTTTTATTTGTTAGCATGGGAAAAACTCCTGAAAAATTGCAGGCATCTGGTGATGAAGGTAAACCAAGTTTGATGGATAAATATCAGTTTTTTGCCTACTTTGAGCCTATTGCTTTAGACCCGAACCGCGGCATTTACCTGGAAAACTTCCTTAAAAAATATAAAATGCAATCTGTAGTAGGTTTGTTTTTATTGCCATTATTATATTTTGTGCTTTTAGAAGGAATGAAAGGTGCAACTATTGGTAAAATGATGACAGGTATAAGAGTGCGTCGGAAAGATGGAGGAAAAATTTCCTTTGGAACTGCTTTTTTACGTCATATCGGCAGGTTGATTTCCGCAACTATTTTTATGTTGGGATTTTTATTGGCTTTTATAGACGGAAAACGTCAGGCCCTGCACGATAAAATTGCCAATACTATGGTGCTTAAAAAAGGCACCGGTATTTAATTACCATTTAAAGCGGAATTGTAATTTCACATCACTACGTGTTAAACCGGGGAAGGTGTTATCACCCGAACCAACTTCCTCTTCACCTGAATACCAGGTAGTAGCAGCGCGTGCCCAAATGTCGAGCCATTTGGTAGGTGAATAAGTAACCAATAAATAGGTTCTTGTTCCTTTGCCACTTAAACCGACAATGGAATAGGCGTAAAGCACTTCGGTTTCGTAAGCATAAATTCTGGAGTTATAAGTATCAGTATTAAATATGGCGAAGCGTGTTGCAAAACTAAATTTGCTGCTGAGTGGATGGTAATTAAAATCCTGAAATAATAAATACCCTCTTTCAGGAACACCTTCGGCTTCTTCGTATAATGTAAATTCTATTCTTGATTTTAACGTCAGCGATTTATTTACATCATAATCGGCATGCCAGCGAATATTAGATTTTGCCAATGAGGTAATCACATGCAAATTGGGTTCTTCTTCTAAATAATCGTTCGATAAATTACGGTCGCTGATTTCATGTTTATATCGGATGTAAGTTTCAAATGCACGCGATGGTTGCCAAAAAATTTGACCTAAAAAATCAGTGCCGTAAGTTGGAGCATCAGTTCTAAATTCCAACCACGGATGTTTATATACATCTAAATAACCACTTACTTTCCAACCTTTAATTGGTTTTACTTCAATGCCAAAATAAGTGCCTTGTTCATTTTGAGGTAAAGTACCTTCCGAAAAAGTAGCAGCATAAAGTGATTGATATTCAGGTGAAAAATAACGATGTAAAACAGCAATATCAACTTTTGGGTCAACGGGTAAAATTATGCCGTTGACAGTTGCAACTTTTAAATTATCACTGACTGCTGTTTCACCAAACAATAATAAATTACGCCATAAATAATTATAATGAATGCTTGCATTTAATAAGGTGTTTCCTGCGAAATCATATAACTGGTAAGGCTCGGTGGGTGGAGATAATGCAGAACTTAAATTGTAATAAACCGCAGCAATACCTGCATTAAATTGTCCTTTATAATAAGTGGCGTCAAAACCACCAATTGTTTCATTAATAGCATTTTTTCTTTCCAGTTCATTATCTGTTCTGTGCAAACCACTTTCATCAATGCTGCTAACTTGTAATATTTCATCTGAAACGGTATCAATTAAATCGATATTAGCATCGAGTGCTTTATGAGAAGCAAATGCCGTTACTTGCCAATTATTTAATCCCATAGTTACAGCTGCACCGCGCATAAATCTGTTTTCATTGGTAGAAGAGTAACTGTCTAAAACAGGACCTGCTCTTCGAATAGCAACAGGGTAAACACTTTTACCGATGCCAAATCCACTCCACATGGTAAGTCCCTGACCAATACGAACTTCATAATCACCCAAAGCTAATGCACGTAAATTACCGGTTCCTTTTTTGAAAAAGTGCATGGAATAATAATCAAATCCATAAGGTTGGGTGGGACCGAATACAGCTTCGCCTGCATCTTTTTCCATGGTTATGCCATAACTCAGATTATTTTGATAATTATATCTGAAACGCGAATAAATTCTCAGATTATTTCCTGCATATGTGGTAGAACCGGTGCTATCAGCAATATATCCATCCTGCACTTCTACATAACGACTTGCACGAAAAAAATATTGATAATCACCATCCGTTAGTTTTTTGTGAAATGGTACTGCATTTACTGAACTGCCATCAAGCCGAATAAATGGTTTTATAATCCGAATATCCTCATTTGAAAATGATGCAATTGTTTGCAATTCGTAAATATTTAATAAGGGCCCGAAGGATTTAATGTGTTCTAATAAGTCGCGTATTTGTACTTCAGTAAATAAACCTGAATTTCGTAAATCTAAATATCCTGCTTTATTAATGTTTATTGGATTTTGTAATAAATAGGTGAGATTTTCCTGATAAGAGTCAATCGAAATATCTGAGTTGTCTACTTTTTCCGCAGCACCTTCAATCATGTCGTCTTCCAATAATTTTCCTTCAGCTTTATTTTCCTGTGCGAAAATAGTATTGCTGCAAACAATCATTAAGGTTATAAAAACCCAATGTTGAATGAAATGTTTTTTTGGTGAAGGAAAGTTGTGCATGAGGGATAATTATTTAAAAATCATAACGAATTCC
>DAORKJ010000082.1:0-1768 GCA_035439505.1 Chitinophagales bacterium | reverse complement strand
CCTATTTTTGTTTGATTGAAAGTATTATCACCTGTATAATTTGCACTTAGTCCAAACACGCCTGCTTTTTGCACAGGCATAGCAAAAACACCGTAATGACTACTAATACCACCTTCTACTAAAAAATAATTTTGTGTGCTGATTCCGGCCGATGGAGTTTCCACATAAGCCATTGCAGCCTGATTGTTTTGAGCGCTAAATACATCTTGAAATGTAACACTGGCATTCCCCATACTGTTCGATCTGGCGCCGGCATCGCTATATCCCGTTTGTGCGCTCAGATTACACAGGGTGCAAACCATTAACATTGCGGCTGTTAGTGTATGTTTCATTAGGGTAAAGATAAATGAAATTATATTTCAAATTCTTGGCTGTTCACACCCAATTGTTGAATAATATGAGGTCAAAGCCCTATTTTAGCGACCTCAAAGACTAACTTAAACAAATCGTTAAATTATGGATGTAAACATGATTCTTTATGCCGTCCCGTTGATGGGTGTTTTGGCATTAATATTTACCTATGTAAAAAGTGCGTGGGTAGGCAAACAAGAAGTGGGCAATGAACGAATGGCAGGTATTGCAAAAGCCATTTCTGAAGGTGCCATGGCATTTCTTCGCGCAGAATATAAGATTCTGGCCATTTTTGTGGTGATTGTTGCCATTTTATTGGCGTTATCTGGTGCAAGTGAAGAAAATTCATCTGCTTTGGTGGGTTTGTCGTTTATTGTTGGTGCTTTTTGTTCAGCATTAGCCGGGTTTATCGGGATGCGTGTAGCTACCAAAGCCAATGTGCGCACAACAAATGCCGCTCGTCATGGTTTAGGCAAAGCGCTAGAAATTGCATTTACCGGTGGTTCAGTAATGGGCATGGGCGTTGTTGGTTTAGGTATTTTAGGACTTGGAACATTATTATTGATTTATTCTAATATGTATGGTTTCGAAGGACAGGCTGCAGCCGTTAAAGTAATTAACGTTGTTACCGGCTTTTCTTTTGGCGCATCTTCAATTGCATTATTTGCTCGCGTTGGCGGTGGTATTTATACCAAAGCTGCCGATGTTGGTGCTGATTTAGTAGGTAAAGTTGAGGCCGGAATTCCGGAAGATCATCCTTTAAACCCTGCAACAATTGCAGATAACGTTGGAGACAATGTTGGTGATGTTGCCGGTATGGGTGCCGATTTATTTGAAAGTTATGTTGGTGCTATTGTTGGTACCATGGTATTAGGAACGGCATTTATGGCTGGTTCAATCGCAGATGGTGGAAGTTTTAGTGAAGATGGATTTAATGGCTTGTCTGCTGTTTTATTACCTCTTGTTTTAGGTGGTGTGGGTATTCTTACCTCCATAATCGGAACATTTTTTGTTCGGGTAAAAGAAGGTGGAAATCCTCAAAAAGCATTAAACGGAGGAGCAATAGGTTCATCTGTTGTAATGGTAATTTTATCGTATTTTATTATTACCTGGATGTTGCCAACTTCGTTTAGTTATGAAGATGTATTATATGGTGGAAAAGAACGCACAATCACTTCTTTAGGCATATTTATCGCAACAATTGTAGGTTTAACTGCAGGAACTGCTATCGGTTTTATAACTGAATATTATACAGGAACAGGCAAAAAACCGGTGATGAAAATTGTGCGTCAAAGTTCAACAGGTGCAGCTACCAATATTATTGCCGGCTTAAGTGTTGGTATGATGTCAACAGCATGGCCGGTGCTTATTTTAGGTGCATCTATCATGATTTCATTTGCTTGTGGTGGTTTATATG
>DAORKJ010000081.1:16532-18049 GCA_035439505.1 Chitinophagales bacterium | reverse complement strand
ACTAAACCTACTGAGAATGGATGTAAATCCGGTCCTTCACCTTCCGCAAACATACTGTTTACATCATAAGAAGCGTAGAGGTTAAAATCGCCGTAACCGATGATATAATTTACTTCGTGACGGAACTGAGCGAGGTTGAAATCATCTTTTTCAATGTCTTTCTGACCATCGTATTTCAGTTTAGTTTTACCTCTTAACATTAAGCCCGGGCTGTATCCAAACTGCATACGGAAGCTGTGTTCAGTATCCCATGGTTTAGTTTCAAATCCGATTAACACAGGTAATGTTAAATGGGTGGTATTAAATTTATTTTTTTCGTATTCGATAGTTTCAGTGTTGATGGTGAAAGTATCTACATCGGGCATGATAGAAAAGTTATTGTCGAAGCGGTAATGGTGCCATTCAAAACTCAATCCATAATTAAAATTAAGGTACCCTTTAGCAATGTTTACTCTTGAGCGGAACATGTGCAAATTCACATCAAAACTTCCCCATCCGTGTAAATCTTCCATTGCAGTGTATGGCTCATCAATTTGTGCTTTATAATCACTGTTCAGGAATGTATTATATCCCATATCGAACAACCACCATTCAGTGTCAAACACATCTACATCACGGTCATCAATTTCTTCTACTTCCGGTACTTTACCGAAAGAAACATCAACATCTTCTGCATCTTCGCCATCTTCAGCAACAATTAAGCGCCAATTGCCGATTGTAATAGATGTTGAGTCGCCGGGCAAGGTATCAATCTGAATACCTGAATTATCCAAAGCTTCCATCTCTGCATCTAACTCATCCAGATCAGCCATTAATTCAGCATAATCTTCGTTGTTGATGGTCAGATTTAAATCTTCGAGTTTAAGTGCTTCTAATTGTTTACCAATAGCATCCATTTCTAAGCGAAATGCTTCTGAGTCGGTATCTAAAACAACTCCATTTTTCATAATATTATCTTCATTGATAATATATTCATCGCCTGATGGAGAAATTATAGTGATTTTATTTTCTTCAATTTTAATTACTGGCCCAGCCGGAGGTGGTGGAGGTGGCGGTGGCGGCACTTGTGCTTTGGCAATCATTACTCCCATCAAAATTGCGGCCATTAACATGATTTTTTTCATAGCGTTGTATTTAATTGTATAAATAATTTATTTTTTTCTACTGTAATAATTAAAACCTAATATGTTGATGTTTCTGGTTTTTACTACTTCATTTTGTGTATTGTCGTGTTTCAAAAAAGGTTCAATCGGATTTAAGTCATAATCTTTCACCCCTTCAATAACCTCGCCAACTTCACCCCCTATGGCTACTGCATCCTGCCACCAGTCAATCACATTTTTATTATCGTTTAACGAGATATTGGTTGTTTGGCTATTGGTTGTTTTTGGTGTTGCAATGGTATTGTTGGCAAATGTATTTTCTTCTAATAGTTCAATTGGATTTGCATTAATTTCGATTTTATTTTCCGATTTAATTTTATTTGCTTTTGCGAAATCAATACTTTGAATTGGATT
>DAORKJ010000081.1:0-16432 GCA_035439505.1 Chitinophagales bacterium | reverse complement strand
TTTAATTTCTTCCTGCGGAATTGCTTCAATAACATTTTTCTTTTTATTATCGGCAAAATAATTTTTTTCTTCTTTTGGAGTAGTATTATCTACCGGTAATTGTTCTATACTATCAGTTGTTCTGTCGAAAGCAAAATTGTTGTCAGTTTGCTGATATTGATATTGTTTAATAGCCACATTATTTTCGGTTGTGTTATTGCTGTTGAACCATCTAACACCTGCAAAAACCATCACCACTGCTGCAACTGAAGCAGCATATTTAACCCAGCTATACATGGTTACAACGCGACCACCAACAGCTTTCTTAAGGCTTTCTTTATGTTCAAACACCACCGAAGTGTCGGGTTGTAATTTAGTTTCGTTGAACAGATCCAATTCTGCTTTCAGTTCAGGATGAAAAGTCAAAAACTCTTGCATCTCTTTTACCTGAGCATCAGATAAATTACCTTCAATGTAATCTATCATCCATTCTTCGTAATTATTGATATTTATTTTCATATTAAATGATGTATACTTATTAAATATTCTTTGAGGCTTTGACGCGCTCTGAAAATGTAAACTTTAACCTGGCTTTCGCTCAAATGGAGCATCTCTCCTATTTCTTCGTAACTGTATCCCTCATAATCTCTCAGCAATACACAGTTTTTTTGCACATCGGGTAATTTTTGAAGTGCTTTTTCGATAGCTTCTTTCACGTCCACCTGCACTTCAGCTGTTCCCCCTTTGGCTGCTTCATCAATTTCTTCCACGTAATCCATCCTTTTATGTTTGCGGATATGGTCGATCATATTGTGATAAGCCGTGCTGAATAAATAACTTTTCGCCTTGTCAAACTGAACATTTTCATGATTCTTCCACAAAATCTCGAAAGCATTTTGAACGATATCCCGGGCATCGTCGTCGCTTTTCAAGCTTTTTCGGATGAATCGGTAAACACCATCAGCCCACGCATCCACTGTTTCGTTATATTCTTTTGGTGTCATCCGACAATATGGCGAATTAGGTAGGTAAAAAGTTACAGTTAGTTTAAAAAAAAATGCAATTGGAAGTTAAAATCACTGTTTTACAGCCTTTTCCGCCGTAAATTTACTTCAAAATAAAGGCTATGAGCATACTCTTTCCCACCGACTTTAGTGAACATTCCGCAAAAACCTTTGGATTTGCGTTGGATTTGGCTAAAAAACTGAACGAAACCATCACTTTGGTGCACGTTTATCCCCTTCCAATGAACTACCCGAGTATTGATGAAACAAGACTTGGAGACGTTTCTGAGGAACTTATCAATGTAACGGAAAGTGCCATGGAGGATAGGTTACGACAGTTTAAGACCGATTTACAGGACAGGTATGGCAGCAGTCACCCCGAATTGGTTCGTGTAAACGGGATTTTACGAATGGGTTTTGTTGGAGAAGAAGTTGCCAGAGCTGCAGATGAAATAAAGGCCAGTTATATTGTAATTGGAGCTAAAAAACCAACCGGTTTGAAAAAGTTTTTGGGGGGAAGTGATGTTGGAGCCATCATTAAAAAAAGTCATGTGCCCATTTTTACCGTTCCTGAAAACTATCATTTCAAGTCGATTGATAAAATTGCCTATGCCACAGATTTAACATTTAACGATAATGATGTGATTTCCCGTTTGATGGAATTGGCGTTGAAATTCGGCTCCATTATCAAATGTTTCCACGTGCACGACAGTAATCTGGAAGTTGAAAATGCTATCATCAGCGATTTTATTGAACGTTATAAAACCGAAGCTAATAATAGAACTATTACGTTCGAACTAGTGGATAACATCAATATTACCGATGGTATTGATTATTATGTAAACCAACATGATATCGATTTATTGGTTGTGCTCAAACAAAAAACATATTGGTTAGATATATTTGAAAGCAGTGTAACCAAAAAACTGGTGTTTCATGAAGATGTGCCAATGTTGATTTATCATGATTGAGATTTATTGGCTGATATAAAATTATATTCTTTGCGAAAGAACAGTCGGAACCACAAAGCGCACGAAAAAATTCACGCAAAGGCCACAAAAGTTGGATGTGTAGCAGATAAGTGATGCAGCTAATTAATAGTTGTAACCATTAACTATTTAATTATTTTCATCTAGTTGTATACACCACATCTCCACCTATATAAGTGGATAGGACTTTTACGCTAAACAATTCTTTTTCCGGTATGGTCATGATGTCTTTTTCTAGTACCACAAAATCAGCGAATTTACCTGCTTCCAGACTGCCTTTTTCATTTTCTTCAAATGCTCCGTATGCCGCCCAAATGGTCATTGCTTTTAAAGCTTCCTGTCGGGTTAATGCATTTTCTTTTTGAAATCCATCTTTAGGCATAAATTGTTGGTCTTTTCTGGCTACTGCTGCGTAAAAACCAAACAAAGGATTAATTGCTTCTACAGGAAAATCGCTGCCATTAATCAGCACACCATTTTGATTTAATAATTGTTTATAGGCATAAGCCGTTTTTATTCTACTTTCTCCCAAACGTTCATCTGCCCAATACATATCGCTTGTGGCATGTGTAGGTTGAACTGCAGGCAAAATATTAAATTGACTAAATTTTTTGAAATCATTATTGTTGACTACCTGGCAATGTTCTATTCTCCAGCGCAAATCATTTTTTCCTTGTAAAACGGTTCCATAAATATCGAGTACCATTCTATTAGCACTATCGCCAATGGCATGTGTACACATTTGAAATCCGAGGTTATAAATTTTTTGTGCTTCTGCTAATAATGAGTCGTAACTAAAATAATAAATGCCATAATTTGCAGGATCATCACTATATGGTTGTAATAAACCGGCACCTCTGCTACCCAATGCACCATCGGCATAATATTTAAATGCGCGAATACGCAAATGGTCAGTATATATCATTCCATTGGCGCTGAAATAATCGTAGTTTTTTTGACCTGCATTGGCCATGGCATAAATGCGCATTTGCAATTTGCCATTTTCATCCATCATTTTTAAATTTTGTAATTCCCACAAATCCAGACCTGCATCCTGCACAGAAGTTAATCCAACAGCAACACAATGTTCCTGAGCTAACATCGCAGCATTGGCTAAAAATGTTTTACTTTTTGTCGGCATTTTTTTGGTTACTAATTCCAATGCATTATCCAATAAAATTCCGGTACATTGTCCTTGTTTTACTTCCACTACTCCACCATCAACATGTGTGGTTGTAGTTACTCCTGTTAATTCTAACGCTTTTGAATTTACTAATGCAGCATGTCCATCTACCCGCACCAAATACACCGGTGTTGTCGGAAATAATTTATCTAAAGCTTCTTTGGTTGGAAATTCTTTTATTTCCCAATCATTTTGGTCCCATCCTCTGCCAATAACCCATCCGCCGGTTTTGCTGATTTCGTGTTTTTTAATACGTTCCGTAACATCTAAAAAAGAAGTTGTGCCTGTTAAATCTGTATAAGATTGTTCGATACCGTATTGTAAAAAATGACAATGCCCATCAATAAATCCGGGATAAATTACTTTCCCTTCCATATCGGTCACATTCAGCGACCAATATTTTTCAGTAATAGCAGCTGTTGTTCCAACTTCCATAATTCTGCCATCATCTATCGCCATACATTGAGCAATAGAAAATGTGGAATCAACTGTATAAATTTTAGCGTTGGTAATAATTAAATCCGCCTCAATTTGTTCGGGTGGATTTGATAACCATAACAGGGAAAATAAAAAAGGTATCATAATGTGATGCGTTGAATGGTTTCCTGTTCAGGAGCGTCATTCAAAACCACATCTATAAACTTAGCGGCAACGTCCTGCACACTATAAAGTTGCTGATTTTTGTGCAAATCGACAAATTTATTTTTAGCCGGAAAATCCGCTACATCAGCATTTCGTATTTGCTGTTGCATATTAGTATCCATCACACCCGGAGCCAGCGAGATAATTCGTGTTGCCGTTTTTTCAGGCAATAATGATTGTTCTTTTGCAGCAACTAAACTCATCATATCAATTGCTGATTTTGTTGCACAATAAATACTCCATCCTGCATACGGAGTTTTTGCAGCACCGGAGCTGACATTAATAATACATTTTTTTACCTCGAGATGCTGATACGTTTGCAAAAATGTATTCATTAAAATATGTGGTGTAACAACATTCACATGATAAGTAGCTACAATTTTTTCATTGTCGATATTACCTGTTGATGTCATTTCACCTAATAATCCTGCATTATTAATCAGTGTTATCAATTTGACATCAGGTGTTGTTGGCGCAAATTGAATTTGTTGCACAGCCTGCACATCGGATAAATCGATAAAGTGATGATGATAACGCGGATGCTGAATAGTATTTTTTCTTGCATATCCAAATACCAAAGCACCATCTCTTTGTAAGACTTTTTCCGCAATTGCTTTTCCCAATCCGGAAGAGGTGCCTGTGATATACCAAAGTTCTGTAGTAGCGGACATCATTAAAAATTTACTATTAGGACATTTGTCCTAAATTAAACAGCATAAGATTTGTGTAATAAAATATAATCAGCCAAAACCAAAGCAGCCATGGCCTCAACTATCGGCACAGCGCGCGGTAACACACAAGGGTCGTGTCGGCCTTTTCCTTCCACGATAACTGCATCTCCTGCATTATTTACACTTTCCTGTGGGCGCAAAATAGTCGCCACGGGTTTAAATGCAACATTAAAATAAATATCCATGCCATTGCTGATACCACCTTGAATACCTCCGCTGTGATTGGTTCTGGTTACAATTTTTCCTTCGGCATTTGTTTCGTAAATATCGTTGTGTTCCGAACCCAGCATGGTAGTCCCTTCAAAGCCGCTGCCATATTCAAATCCTTTCGCAGCATTTATACTCAACATGGCTTTACCTAATTCAGCATGTAATTTATCGAATACCGGTTCACCAATGCCGGCAGGCGTATTTTTTATTACGCATGTAATCACACCACCAATAGTATCACCTTGTTTTTTTATTGCCGCTATACGTTCAATCATTTGCGTTGCAATTTCCTGATCGGGACAACGCACAATATTATCTTCAATGGTATCGAGCGCTAATTCGGAATAATGTTTATGCACCCGAATATCACCAACAGCCTGCACATACGCCTGAATGGTAATTCCGAATTGATTCAAATACTGTTTTGCAATACTTCCTGCAATAACTCTGGCAGCAGTTTCCCGAGCCGAACTACGCCCGCCTCCCCTATGGTCGCGAAAACCATATTTTTGGTCGTAGGTAAAATCGGCATGACTTGGTCTGTAGGCATCCAACAGGTGATTATAATCTTTCGATTTCTGGTCTTCATTGCGAATAATTATACCAATTGGTGTTCCGGTTGTGCGACCTTCGTAAACTCCGCTTAAAATCTCAAATGCATCACCTTCCTGGCGTTGTGTTACTATTTTCGACTGTCCCGGTTTACGACGAGCCATTTCTGCTTGCATAAAATCCAGGTCGAGTACTATGCCCGGAGGACAGCCATCTATAACCACACCAAGGGCTACACCATGCGATTCGCCGAAGGTGCTGATGCGAAACAAGTTGCCAAATACATTACCTGCCATAGGTGCGAAATTACGCAGAAGCAGGTATTTTTTTCTGATTACAGCGATTTCATGGATATTTGCAGGTAATGGCAGCGATTTTAATCCGCAATATCAAAACACTTTGGCAAACCGATGAGGGTGAACGCACTGTGGTGAAGGGCAAGGATATGGCAACAATTCCGTTTATCGATAATGCCTGGTTATGGATAGAAGCAGGTAAAATTGTGGATTTCGGTCCTATGGAAACAATACCGGAATTGAACATCAATACGATTGATGCAACGGGAAAAATGGTGCTTCCGGCATATGTCGACAGTCATACGCATATTGTATATGCAGCAAACAGAGATGAAGAATTTTTGATGCGCCTGAAAGGAAAATCGTATGAGGAAATTGCGGCAGCAGGTGGTGGTATTTTAAATTCTGCAACAAAATTAGGTGCCATGGATGCAGAGGAATTGTACGATAATGCATTCGAACGATTAGAAAATTTAATTGCTTTAGGCACAGGAACTATCGAAATTAAAAGTGGTTACGGATTAAATACCGCAGCTGAAATAAAAATGTTGCGGGTAATTCGGAAATTAAAAGAAAATAGTCGCGCCACAATTAAATCCACTTTTTTAGGCGCACATGCATTACCTGCTGAATTTAAAAATAATCGGAAAGGATATATTGATTTAATTATTCATGATATGTTGCCTAAAATTGCAGATGAAGGTTTAGCAGATTATTGTGATGTATTTTGCGAACAGGGATATTTTACCAACGAAGAAACTGAAACAATTTTAACTGCAGCATGGAAATATCATATTAAACCTAAAATTCATGTCAACCAGTTTACCAATACCGGAGGCATACAAACCGGAATAAAAAATAATGCGATTTCTGTTGATCATTTAGAATATTTAGGAGATGCAGAAATTGATGCATTATTACAAAGTAATACTTTACCAGTTGCATTACCCGGATGTTCATTTTTTATTCAAATACCTTACACACCGGGACGCAAAATAATTGATGCAGGTTTACCACTTGTTTTGGCGAGTGATTACAACCCGGGGTCATGTCCCAGTGGCAACATGAATTTTGTCATTGCACTAGCTTGTATCCAAATGAAATTAACCCCTGAGGAGGCATTTAATGCTGCTACTTTAAATGGTGCAGCAGCGTTAGAATTAAGTAAAAGTGTTGGCACTATTGCAAAAGGAAAATCCGCAAAAATTATCATCACAAAACTAATTACCGCACTCACAGAAATACCATATCGATTTGGTGAAAATCTGATTGATCAAGTCCTGATTTAATTGTTTACTACAATATTTAATTTGTTGAAACGGTCTACTCATAAAGGCTGTTGAATTGTAGTTGTTCAGAATTGTCATTTTACAGTCTTTTTACACTTGTTAACAAAATTTTAAGCAACAAAATATACGCACAGCCGTTTATAGTTGAAAATCGGGAATTATGCCAAACCGAAAAAATCAAAGTCCTACAAAAAAGGACGAACAATTCGTTATCTGGTTCAAACTCTTGTGGGGAGGAATATTATCTGTTGCATTGATTCTGCTGATGATGTAATCAGGGATGATGCGGGAGATAATATTCCGGGAGTTGCCTTGATGGATAAAATGTTTACTATTGCTTTTTTATCTACTAATTTTTGGGGTTCGCGCGGAGAAGGGAGAAGCGGAGTTAAGGTGTGTGAAAATTAATTTTTATTTACTTCCAATTATTTAAATAACTTGTTCGTATAACCTGAAAACGAAATGGTTATACACTTCTGAACTAATTGAGAAACTGCACTGTTCTCAACCATATTATTATCTTTGCGGCGAAATTTAATTAACCTTACTAATTATGAAAGAAGTTTATATCGTATCAGTAGCCCGCACACCGATTGGGAGTTTTGGTGGTGGATTAGCCTCTTTAACTGCTCCACAATTGGGTGCACATGTAATTAAAGCTGCCGTTGAACGCGCAGGCATTCAGGGCACTGATGTGCAGGAAGTTTATATGGGTAACGTATTGCCGGCTAATATTGGACAGGCTCCTGTTACGCAGGCAATGTTGGCTGCAGGTTTGCCGGATACCGTGAATTCTACAACTATCAATAAGGTTTGTGCTTCGGGTATGAAAGCCATTATGATTGGTGCGCAACAAATTATGCTTGGCATGAGCGATATCGTTGTTGCCGGTGGTATGGAAAGTATGAGCAATACCCCTTATTACCTCACCAAAGAGCGTTGGGGAGCTAAAATGGGCAACAGTGAAGTGGTAGACGGTATTATAAAAGATGGTCTCTGGGACCCTTATGGCAACAAACACATGGGTTCATGTGGCGAAACCTGTGCCCGCGAATATAATTTTAGTCGCGAAGATCAGGATAACTACGCTATTGAAAGTTACAAACGCGCAGCTGCTGCCTGGAAAAACGGCTCATTTAAAAATGAAGTGGTTCCGGTGGTTATACCTCAGAAAAAAGGCGACCCGATTGTAGTAAGCGAAGATGAAGATTATACCAAAGTAAAATTCGATAAGGTGCCAACTTTAGCACCTGCATTTGAAAAAACAGGTACCATTACAGCTGCCAATGCATCAAATATCAATGACGGCGCTTCTGCGGTAGTGTTGATGAGTAAAGAACGCGCCGAAGCAATGGGCATAAAACCTTTAGCTAAAATTTTAGCATTTGCCGATGCGCAACAAACACCTGAGTGGTTTACCACTACACCCGGTAAAGCGATGCCAAAAGCCATTGCAGCAGCGGGTTTGAGCATTAGTGATATAGATTATTTCGAAATTAACGAGGCATTTGCAGTAGTTGCCTTAGCTAATATGAAAGATATGGGTATCAGTCACGACAAAACCAATATTTATGGTGGTGGCGTTTCTATCGGTCACCCAATTGGTAGCTCAGGAGCACGTATTACCATTACATTGTTGAGCGCCCTTCAAAACAATAATGCCCGTTACGGTTGTGCCGGTATTTGTAATGGCGGTGGCGGTGCGAGTGCTATTGTTATTGAAAGAATGTAAATTTCACTGCCGCTGTTATACAAATCTGGATTATTCACAGCCGGTAGCACAATAAAAAGCATAAAAAAACCATTTATATGCCTGAGTTTTACGCTCAGGCATTTTTGTTGTTAGACCAAAAATAATATGCAGACCATCAGGACAATAGTTATCGGTTTACTCCTTTTTATCACCACCGGTTTACGGGCTCAAACAGCCGAAATTAAAGGCATTACCCCCGAAAACCTGATGAAACTGCAACAATATGAGGACACCTTAAAGTTTTTAGGTGATTCGATGGTGCAGAGTTTGAGTTGGGAAATCAGAGAAACTGCTTGTATTCAATTTTTGAAAAAGATGAAGTATGCCTTACTCATCGAAAACTCTTACCTCTACCCTTTTGATTCTATCAAAACAATTTCGATTGTAAAACCGGATGATAATACATTTCGGATAATTACCTGGCAATTGGCAATGAAAGACCATACGCATAGGTATTACGGTACCATTCAGATGAATAATCCGCAATTAAAAATGTTTCCGCTGATTGATATGAGTCCTTTTATCGGGAATGAACAAGACACGCTGCTTTCTGCCAACAGTTGGTATGGTTGTTTATATTTTAACGTGGTAAAACAAAAGTATAAGCGCAATACTTATTATTTGTTATTCGGTTGGGATGGCAATGATATGTTCAGCAATAAAAAAATGGTTGACGTATTAACTTTTGATAAAATGGGTGCTCCCATGTTTGGTTACCCAATGTTTTTGCTAAAAGACAATCCGGACCCTAAAACCCGCATCATTATTGAGTATAAAGAAGATGCGAGCCCGGCGATGAATTACGATGAAAAAGAAAAAATGATTATCATCAGTTATCTCCGACCCGAAAATCCGATGTCGGAAGGTATCTACTTTACCTATATTCCAGATGGCACCTATGTCGGGTTTTATTTCAAAAAAGGCATGTGGCGGTTTAAAGAAAAAGTGTTTGACCGTGAAATGGATCAGGCGCCTGATTTTACACCAAAACAAAAAGGTGAAGACCCTAATATTTACATTAAGGAATAATCAGTTAACATTTTTTGTAGCGATAAATTATCGTCTGATTTCGCTTAAAATGATTCCTGCGGCGACACCTGCATTTAATGATTCTGATTTCCCAAAACGCGGGATGGTAATTTGATTTGAGCAATAGTTTAAAACTTCCTTCCTTATGCCATGCGATTCGCTTCCAATAACCAGAATACCAGGTTGTTTGAACTTTGTTTGATAGATATTCTCCCCTTCCAAAACTGCTCCATAAACCGGCATTTTATTGTCTTTCAAAAAAGTTTCAAGCCCGGTATACTGTACATCTACCCTAAAAATGGCTCCCATTGTGCTTTGCACCACTTTTGGATTGTATAAGTCGACACAATCATCGCTGCAAATTACTTTATCTATTCCAAACCAATCGGCAGTCCGTAAAATGGTCCCCATATTACCAGGGTCATTTATGCCATCAAGGGCAATGATCCAATTATTTGTGTTCTCAAATTGATGTATAGACACTTTTTTTTGTTTAACAAGTGCCATTACGGGAGGTGCGGTGGACAAAGATGAAATTTTTTCCAGGTCATTTTCTGATACTTCATGCAACGGGATATTAGCGGGTATCGTTGACTTGTGCTCTTTAATCCACCCCGCATTTGCAATTAAAAGCAGCATTTCTGCGTTTCCCAACAAGGCCTCTGTGGTTAATTTCTCGCCTTCTATGATAAATTCATCATAATTTTGGCGATATTTCTTAAGCTTCAGACTTTGTAGATGTTTAATTTCGGCTTTGGTCAACATATCAAATCAATACTTCAGATAATTGCTGTTTTAGCGGTTATTACACCAATTGTTTCAGGGTGTAATGCTACTAAATATCTTCAAGATAATGAATATACCTATAAATCGAGTGAGATCGATTTTACAGGACCAATACCTGCAGACGTTGATTCAGCAGATTTGGCGGATGATTTGGTTGATTTAAGTAAGCTGGAGGCGAATGAAAAACTGTTGGGTATATTTCCGTTAAAAACGTGGTTGTTCATGTTGGGGGATACAGCCATTGATCATTATATCAAATATCAAGAGGTGTATGACACGCGTTTTATGTTTGTATTTGATTACGATACCTTATTGAAAAAAATTAAACCTTTAGCTAATCCTGATTCACGTTTTAGAAACTGGCTAACCAATAAAGCAGGAGAACAACCACAATTTATCGACTCGGTTAAAATTGCAGAAACAGAGCAACGTATTGGCAATTACCTGTATAATCGCGGTTATTTTTATGCCACCGAATCATCGTCCATTTCTTACGACTCTATTAAACAAACCGGTACTGTTACCTATCATGTGGAGCCCGGCACATTATACCGCATGAAAAAAGTATATTATGAAATTGCGGATAAGGGTTTGTTATTTAAAATAAATGCCATTCCAACAAAAAGTCAATTAGAAACAGGTAAACCTATTGATGTAGATTTATTAAAAGCAGAACGCAATAGGTTGAGCGATAATTTACGGAATGCAGGATATTACCGTTTTCAAAAAGAATACATCTATTTTGAAGTAGATACTGCTTCCGGAACTGACTCATTAGACATTTATGTCCGCGTGAGTAATCCCGTGCGCGATACTGTACATCATCCGTTTGAAATAAAAAATATATATGTTTATCCAAACGCTTCCATTGATTACGACCCGGCCGGAATACCATCATTTGCCGTACATTTTACAGATAGTGCAACCGTAAAACGAATTAGTAAAAATAAAGTATTAAAAAAATACATGCGGAGTGACACTACGGTTGCAGGCAAGTCCATGATATCTCAATATAACGGTGACCAAATCAATAAAAAAACTTTATTGAAGTATTACATTAAAAACGACAGTAATCCGCAAAAGCAATTTATTGTCAAACAAAATGGTCAAATAAAAAGAGTAAAACGAAAAAAATTACGATCAGATTATTATTTAATAAATTCACCTGATAACTTCACTCCGAAATCTATTGCTAATAACGTATTTGTCAACCCGGAAAGCTCCTACTCCGACTCGCTCATACAGCGCACGGTAGCTTCATTTTCTACGTTAGGAATGTTTAAATACGTCACCGTGCAGGCAGAAGAAATGTGGGATTCAACTTCCTATCTTCAATTTATTAATTTAATTATTCGACTTGACCCTTTAGAATTTAAAAGTGTTTCATACGAATTTAATGCCAGCACCACTTCTGATTATTTATTAGGAAACTCACTTAATTTAAGTTACACTCAAAAGAATTTATTTCATAACCTTGACCAGTTGAAATTTAATATCAAAGGTGGTATCGAAACACAATTGGGTGGGGAACAAACCTTTATTAATACTTCTGAATTAAACACGGGATTATCGTTATCGTTGCCGCGATTTATGTGGCCTGCACCGGTTGATGTACCTAAACGATATTTTCCTAAAACGGATTTAAAAGTAAATTTCAGTTACGTAAATCAAATTAACGATTTTACGTTATACAATACCTCTTTTGAATATGCTGTTTCAGTATTTGAAAATACAAAACAAAACAAAGCACAAAAACAGCACATTTTAAAAATGCCTATTCCAACAGTTAATATTGTTCGAGTGCCGCAAATTTCCGATGCATTTTTAGAAGAGCTCAATCAGAACCCATTGTTAAAACAAAGTTTTGAAGAGCAGGTAATTATGGGGTTGGGATATACATTTATTTTGAACACGCAACCAACAGGGTTCCATGTTTTCGATCATTATCTCAGAGCTTCAGCAGAAGTAAATGCACCCTTTTCTGATTTTATTCGAGTAGACGCTGATTATCGGTCTTACATAAATATCAATAAGTCGAACCGCATTGTTTCCCGGGCATCATTTGGTATAGCTACGCCATATTGGTGGGTGAAAGACAGCACGAACACATTTTACACAGAAGTTATCCCTTATGTAAAACAATTTTTTACCGGTGGTGCTTACAGTGTAAGAGCATTTACGGTTCGTAAAATTGGTCCCGGTGGTTATGTGAATTACGACACAACCGATTATATCAGAATTGACCAGGTAGCCGATTTGAAACTGGAGTTCAATTTCGAGTATCGTTTCGATATTATTTCCATATTAGAAGGAGCCGTTTTTTGTGATATCGGTAATACCTTTACTTTAAAAAACGACCCCTTCAGGCCCCATGCCCAATTTCAACTAAACGACTTTTATAAATTGATGGCAGTTGGACCCGGTCTTGGATTGCGCCTCGATTTTGGATACTTTGTTATGCGGGTTGATGCTGCCTACCCTTTATATGACCCTGCTTTAGACGGCCCTTATCGTCAGGAAATTTACGACTATTACAATGGAATAGGATTTGATATTCCCGCCAAAAAAGTGGCTATCAATCTTGCGATTGGTTATCCTTTTTAAAACTTTTTTTTGAATTAATTTCGGACTGCCGGAGCAGGTTTTTGAATCGTAATTACTTCCCTTTGTCTGCCTATTTGGTCAGGTGAAGGTTTACTTGCGATGCGTCCGGGCCCTACATTTTGCGAGCCCTCTGCGCATACAATACGTTGCACATTTTTCGCTTTCATAGCTCGCGTTTTTAATTTGTTTAATAATGAGATGTTGCATTAATTGATATTCCATAAATACAATACCGTGCCAATTTCAAAAACGCCCCTTCATTTTTTAGTCAGTTTACCTGTTTTCAGCCGCAGTAACCATTTTCGTTTGTATCTTTAGGATGAATTATGTGGCATATGTTAAGTAAATTCTCCTTAGTTAGTTTTTGTTTGTTATTACTCGCCGGTTTAAAGGTAAACGGACAACAATATATTTATAATTACAATATTCCATTTACAGAAAATGGACGTGCATTAAAATATCCAACTGCAGGCGGATTAAATAACCCGCAATTTTCTAAAATTGATATTAATCAGGATGGTAAGCAGGATATTTTTATGTTTGACCGTTCCGGGAATAAACCGATGATACTCATTAATAATGGCAGCAGTGGAGAAGTAAATTATACTTACTGGCAAGGTTATGAAAGTCTATTTCCAAAAATGTATGACTGGAGTGTTTTATTAGATTACAATTGTGATGGGTTGGAGGATATCATTACCGGATTTGAAAATGGCATTAAAACCTATTTGGCCAATTACGATGGTAGCAACATCTATTTTACTGAGGATATTGCAAAACTGGATTTTAAGGAAGCCGGATTTACATTTTTTTTATCAGTAGGTGTAATTGATGTACCCGGTTTTGCAGATATTAATTTCGATGGTGATATTGATGTGTTGACATTTAATATGGCCGGTGGTATAGTTGATTATTACGAAAACCGACAAATTGAAGATGGTTTACCATGTGGCACCTGGGCGCTTGACCACGTTAATTCATGTTGGGGAAGTTTTTACGAAAGCGGCCTTACCTATTCCGTTGACTTAAATAATGATTGCAAAGGTGTTACTTCAACCAATTCAAATGTGCACGCAGGTTCTTCATTTATGATTTTTGATGAAGATGCCGATAATGATATGGACATTGTGCTTGGTGATTTAGCATTTAATAATTTAAACCGATTAATTAATGGTGGTGACAATACATTTGCCACTATAACCGAACAAGATACAACCTATCCTGAATATGATAAACCATATGATATTCCGATTTTTCCTGCGCCATTTTTAATTGATGTAGATAATGATGGCAAAAAAGATATGTTAGTATCACCTAACAATATAAATCAAAGTGCAAATGTTAAAAATGTGTGGTATTACAAAAATGTTTCGGAAGATGATAAATACATTTTTGATTACCAGCAAGATTCATTATTCGCAAGCGAAATAGTGGATTTTGGCAGTGGTGCTTATCCTGTTTATTTTGATTATAATTATGATGGCTTGTTGGATATTGTAATTGGCAATAATGGTTATTTTGATGCAGGTGATTATAATAGCATGTTAGCCCTTTATGAAAATACCGGCACATCAACTCAGCCGGAATTTACGCTCATAACCAGAGATTTTGGCGGCATTTCAGCATTTGGTTTTAATTGGCTTGCACCTACATTCGGCGACTTAGACGGTGATGGTGATGATGATTTATTATTAGGGGAAGAAGAAGGTTGGGTGCATTATTTTAAAAATATTGGCCCTCCAGATGGTCCTGCTTCATTTGTTTTGCAGGCACCGAATTATCAGGGAATAGATTATGGTAAATTTTCTACCCCACAACTTATTGATGTTAATGGTGATGATTTACTCGATTTAATTTTGGGAGAGCAAAATGGCAACTTAAATTATTTACAAAATACAGGAACAGCCGCTGCGCCGATTTTTACCATACAAAGTGAATTTTGGGGAAATGTTGATGTTAGAGCTCCTTTGCAGGTGTTTGGTTCATCTGCACCTTTTTTGTTCATCAATCAAGACGGTGAAAAACAGTTATATGTAGGCTGTGAAGATGGCACAATTTATTTGTACACACCTACACCCGATTTTACAGGTGCATTTACTGAAGTTACTTCAAATTTTAGTGGTATTGATGATGGTAATTACAGCGCTCTGAGCATTGCAGATATCGATAATGATAGTTATCCTGATTTTGTAACAGGAAATTTACGCGGCGGAATAACATTTTATCGCAATTCACTTTCAACGCCAATATTTAATGCCCCTATTGTAGATAATCAAGTACAGCTTTCACCAAATCCGGTAACATCAAATTTAAATATCACTGCGTTGGACAATTGGTTATTCAACAAAGTAGCGGTGTTTAGTCTTGATGGTAAACTTTGGCAAACAAATAGTTTTGGTTTAACCGACAACTATCAAATTTCCTTATCTGAATTACCAGCCGGGTTTTATATCATTACCATTTATGATAATGCCGGAAACAATCTCGTAAAAACCTTTATTAAACATTGAGATATGAAAAAGGTATTACTACTATTTTCGATGTTATTTTGGTTGAATGCAAAGGCTCAATATATTCCTAATGCAACTATCACTGCTGCTCAATATGGAAGTGAATTGAATTTACCTTTTATAGGTGGTTTAACTGCGCCGCAGTTTTCAGATGTAGATGTAAATTTTGACGGTATAAACGACTTATTTATTTTCGACAGAGGAACATGGTTGCCGCTTGTTTTAATAAAAGATGAAGATGGTAATTTTAGTTATCATCCGGAATATGCCAATAATTTTCCTGTAATAGAAGATTGGGTTTTATTACGCGATTTTAATTGCGATGGTATCATGGATATTTTCACTTACTATATTGGTTCAACAAGGGTTTATAAGGGTATAGAAATTGCCGGTGAAATTAATTTTACCTTAGAAAAATCCATGCTTGAATATGCCGATTTTACCGGGACAACAGCATTGTATACCAGCAGAACAGATATTCCCGCAATTGACGATATTGATAGTGACGGTGATCTTGATATATTATCGTTTTCTGTTTCTAATTCAACCATCCGATTTTATGAAAATGTTTCAGTTGAATCGGGATTTGGATGTGATAGTTTAATTTTCGAATTAAATGAGTTGTGCTGGGGAAGTTTATATGAAGGGTTTACCTGTTATGGTGGCGATTTACATGTTGCCTGTAAAGGTGGAGACGCTACAGAAGAAGAAACAGAAAATACACGCGCTCATATTGGCTCTACAATTGTCACTTACGATCAGGATGGAGATGGCGATGTAGATGCTATTTTAGGTGATAATTCCTGCAATAATCTGGTGTATTATAGAAATGGAGGCTCAGTAAGTTCTGCAGAAATGGATAAAAAAGATAGTTT
>DAORKJ010000080.1:13668-18314 GCA_035439505.1 Chitinophagales bacterium | reverse complement strand
GCCATTCGTATGTCCTCAGATAATTTATTGGTCATTATTAACGACATTCTCGATTTATCAAAAATACAGGCAGGCAAAATGGAATTAGAACAAATTCCGTTTAATCTGCGCAGCTTACTCAACAATTTAGGGGAAATAATGAAATTTAAATCCGATGAAAAAAACATCGATTTTAAAATTATCATCGACGAAACTTTGCCTGAATGTGTTGTGGGTGATCAAGTGCGATTAAATCAAATTCTCATTAACCTGACAGGTAATGCCATTAAATTTACTGAAAAAGGTCACGTATATATTCGATGTCGCAATGTAATTTCCGAAAATAATCAGGTAACCATTGCATTTGATGTGGAAGATACCGGTGTGGGAATTGCACAGGATAAAATCGATACCATTTTCGATAGTTTTTCGCAAGCTGATGTAGCTACAACACGCAAATTTGGTGGAACAGGCTTGGGGCTCAGCATTAGCAAACGTTTAACTGAATTATCCGGAGGCCAATTATCTGTGAGCAGCGAATTAGGCAAAGGCTCTGTATTTACAGCAACAATTCCTTTCCCAATTGGCACAATGGAAACGGAAAAAGAATCTGCTGCCGATTTAGCTGCCGTGAAAGCAGGAACAGATTTACCTATTCGAATTTTATTGGTTGAAGACAATATGTTTAATCAAATGGTAGCTACCGATAGTATTGCAAAAATGTTCGCCAACGTGACCATTGATATAGCAGAAAATGGTAAAATTGCAGTGGAAAAAATTAGTGCCGAAGACTATGCTGTAGTGCTTATGGATGTGCAAATGCCGGTTATGGATGGTTATGAAGCGGCACGCACAATTCGAAAATTGGAAAATAAACAAAAAAGTAAAATTCCGATTGTAGCCATGACTGCCTCGGTAATTAAAAGTGAAGTGGACAGATGTTATGAAAATGGTATGGATGATTTTATTGCCAAACCATTTGAACCAAAAGATTTACGTAATAAGATTTTAAAATATGCAACTCCTCAACCTAGCGATAATTAATGTGCCGCTTATAGTAGAACCACCATCATGGAAAACGTGGTGGATTTACAGTATTTGTATTATTGTAGCAGCCTTAATTATTTATTATATCATTCGTAAACGCATGAGCGATGCTGCTGACGACCAGCGGATATTGCGTGAAAAAGTACGCGAAAAAACACGTGAGCTCGAACAACAAAAAGAACGCGCGGAAGATTCAGAAAAAGCGAAGGAACAATTTCTGGCCAATATGAGTCACGAAATTAGAACGCCAATGAATGCCATTTTAGGCATGACACGTTTATTGTTGGAACAGGATCCGCGAACCGACCAGTTAAAATATCTCAACAGCATTAAACATGCATCCGATAATTTATTAGTAATTATCAACGACATTCTTGATTTATCGAAAATTGAAGCGGGAAAAATAAATCTTGAAAAAATTCCTTTTAATCTCCGCAACGAAATTAATGCCGTTTATGAAACCATGAAAGTGAATGCCGACGACAAAGGATTAAACCTACTTACTGTTGTCGACGAAACTTGTCCCAAAACCATTATCGGCGACCCTTATCGACTGAGTCAAATCCTTTTAAATTTGACAGGAAATGCTATCAAATTCACCGAAAAAGGAAATGTAACCATACAAACTACTTGCACACTTGAAGATAATCAGGTTGTCGTAAAATTTAGTGTAATCGATAGTGGTATCGGTATTGCGAAAGACAAACTCGATTATATTTTCGATATGTTTACGCAGGAAACCAGCAGCACTACCCGCAAATTTGGTGGAACTGGACTGGGATTAGCTATCTGCAAAAAATTAATCGAATTACAAGGTGGCAATATTACAGTAGAAAGCGAACCGGGCAAAGGCTCCATATTTAGTTTCGCCATACCATTTGCTATTGGCAAAGATATTGCTGAACACAATGCCAAAGACGACCACAAACAACAGGTAGTAGCTACAATGAAAAATGTGCGCATCCTGCTTGTTGAGGACAACGAGTTTAATCAAATGGTAGCAGTAGACACATTAGAACGCGCAATAGAAGGTGCAAAAGTAACTGTTGCTGGCAATGGAAAAATTGCCATCGATATGTTGTTAAACAATACCTTTGATATCGTGTTAATGGATATTCAAATGCCCGAAATGGATGGACACGAAGCCACTAAAAACATTCGTTCCAACAGCGACGAAAAAATCAACTCCATTCCTATTATCGCAATGACTGCCAGCGTGATAAAAGCAGAAGTTGACAAATGTTTTGAAAGTGGCATGAACGAATTTGTTGGCAAACCATTTTCGGTTGGAGAATTATTAGAAAAAATGAGTAAATTATTAGCAAGACAATAAACGATTAACAATGGACAATTACAAAAAAATCAATCTGGAATTTCTGCAGAGTTTCACGCAAAACGACAATGCCCAAATGGCAAAATATATCAATATGTTTTTAACGCTGGCTCCGGTGAGTATTAATACTATGAAGACACAACATGAATGTGGCGACTGGAATAATCTCAGAACCACTGCCCATTCATTAAAGCCACAATTGGCCTATATGGGTATCGAAAGCCTGAAAGAAACCATTCTTCGTATAGAAGAATACGCAGGCGAAGCCAAAAACCCCGAAGCCATTGGTGGCCTCATACAAACGGTAGAAGCCGGCTGTAACGAAGCTTTTGTGGAGTTAAGAGCCGTAATTGAAAAAATAGCTTAATATTGCATATCTAAATCCAATTCAATACCATATGAACAAAGAAGTAGTTTTTATAGTTGACGACGAGCCTATGCATGCTCAAATGATGGAAGATCATCTTGCATCAAAGTACCCTGATTTTAAAATTTATAAATACAGCACCGGTGAGGAATGTAACGACAATATGGACAAACATCCAACAATTGTGGTTTTAGATTATCACCTTGACGCGGTAAACAAAAATGCACGCACTGGTCTCGAAACATTAATCCATCTTAAAAAGAAATACGACCATATCGATGTAATCATGATTTCCGGTCAGGACAAAATTGATGTTGCCGTTGAATGTGTTCGCGAAGGTGCTTTCGATTACGTAGTAAAAGGCCCATCAGCTTTTGTGCGCACCGAACAGGCATTCGAAAAACTATTTAAACACCGTCAGGTAATTCACGAACTGGCTAAATACAAAAAATTAAACCGCACCCTAACCTGGAGCATCATCGGCATCATCGCCCTCGCTGCCATTTTTTGGGCAACCGGCATTATCGGCTAAAACCAAACCAAACCTATATCAAAATCCGCCTTCCGGCGGATTTTTTTTACGCTTAATTTTACCTTGTATTAACTCTCGTCAACAATCAATTAATCAGAATGCATAACAGCATTTCCCCTTTAAATTTGTTGCATTGATAATATTTACCGGGATTATTAATAATACCAAAGACACCTTTTATTCATTGACCCGCTGCATGCGATTGACATATTTACCGATAATATCAAACTCTACATTCGCCTCATCTCCTATTTTGAGCGTTTGAATATTAGTATGTTCCCACGTGTATGGAATTATAGCAACAGCAAAAGTATTGTCTGTAACATTTATCAAAGTGAGACTAATTCCATTTAAGCAAATACTTCCTTTTTCAACAATTAAATTACGGAATACTACATCTATTTCGAAGGTTAATACATAACTACCATTTTGCTCCAGCACAGATAATAATTTAGCTTTACCATCCACGTGTCCCTGCACAATATGACCATCTAAACGACCGCCCATTTGCAGACATCGTTCAAGGTTTACCAAATCGCCAACATGTAAATTTCCTAAATTAGTTTTAGATAATGTTTCTTCAATTGCCGTAACAACATGCTGGGTTTGATGCGTTTTTATTACTGTTAAACAAACACCGTTATGCGCAACACTCTGGTCAACAGTTAATTCGTTACCAATTGCAGAATTCATGGTAATGAATAAATTACCAGCTTCGCGGTGAAGGTTCACCACTTCGCCAACTGTTTCAATTATTCCTGTAAACATGAGGTAAAGTTAAGCAGAAGAAATCATTCTGATTTATCCTGACGCACTAAATGAATATAACCATCTTTAGGTTCGGGAAATGCAGTAACACCGTTTACCGTAATTTCAAATACATCGCATTTGTAAAAATACACTCCCTCAGCTACATCAATACCCGTAGCGCTATCCTTGCCATCCCAATTAATCATAGGGTCGGTAGTAGTAAATACTAAACTTCCCCAACGGTCGAATATTTTCATATCTACGCGATCTATAAAACGAATAGGTAACCGAGGTGTATACACATCATTAAATCCGTCGCCGTTTGGTGTAAATGCATTCGGTAAATTATAATCAGAACAATTATCTACACAAACAACATTACTAAGGGCGCTTTCATTTCCAAATGAATCGACTGCCACAATAGCATAACATCCTGCCAACGATAGCAATGCTTCATGTGTAAATGAAGTGTCGTTAGGATCAATCACCTGATCAAGCACGCCTAATTGCTGACCTTCCTGCGATGCATAATAAATAATATATTTCACCACATCATCGGCGCATGAATTATTCGGATTTGTCCACGATAATTCGTTTTTCAAATCATCATCATCAACAACAACATTTTCATCGTTAGC
>DAORKJ010000080.1:0-13568 GCA_035439505.1 Chitinophagales bacterium | reverse complement strand
CCGGGACCAACTGTTAAATAAACTGTAGATGCCGGGTCTGTTTTTCCTAATTTTTCGAAAATACCACCATCGGTAAAATAAAAATCTAATTGATAAGTAAATGCACCATCCGCAGTATTAATGAGTGTATCGATATAAGATGTATCAGTTAATTCATAAAATGTAGGAGCTGTAAAAGTGGCAATAGATACAGGTGTACCAACAGGTGTAAATCCTTCGTACCGCATTAATTCATATTTATACGGCGGAAGAAAAATAGTAGTATCTAAATCAGTGCCAAGTGGTTTATACCAGCCAACATAAACAGAACCATTGGTGGTAGAAGTTGTTCTCACACTGGCGTGATTAATAATGGGTAAATCGCGTTTTAATTCTGCGCATACTGCATCAGATGGCGCACTTGCGACTTCATTATAAATAAAATCCGGAGCTAAATCGCTGCGTTCACCAAATTCAGCTACTACGCGATAAGCATATTGTTGTCCGTAACTTACTGCGAGGTCGACAAATGAATAAACATCTTCAACAAAACCGATTTGAATATATCCGGTGCCATCTAAACCCTGCTGACATTTATCAAAATCAGTAGTATCACAACCTACTTTTCTCCAAATGGAAAATCCGAGAAAATTATTTGCACTGGCACATTCATAAGTTGCCTGCCAGGTTATGGTTATTTCATTTGCAGTTGGCACAGCATCCAAAATAATTGGTGGAGGTGCTACAACAGTGATGAGCCATGTTTCTAAATCTACCAAGGGAATTTCTTCAAAACCCAATTGAAAATCATCTTCCGCTTTAAACACCACAGAATATACTTCAGAACGAATATGGTTGCATATTGTTTGCCATGTGAATGTTCCGTTTACACTGCCTTCATTAGGTGTGCTGAAAAATTCTGCGGGGCTCTCATCAATATAAAGTGGTCCGCCTGTTGCGGTAAGTGTTAACGTTTGGGTGACATCGGGGTCAGTTGCTGTGACTAATATATTCAGTTCCTCACCTGCATAAATACAAGTATCATTTAATGCAGCAATTTCCGGGGCATGATTAGTCGTTTTTTCTACAAAAATTTCCATGTCGCGCAAAATACTCCCCAATCGAACACCATCGCGATATTCTGTGATTAAAATGGCAATATTATAAATACCTTCCTGACACGAGGGTACATCCCAAATAACATCACCGTTATAAACATCGATGGTAAATGCATCGGTATCTGTGCAATTTGTTCGGTCGTCAGGATATTGATAACCCGGAACAACCAAACCCGGATACTGCAAAGGCACTACAAGTTCATAACTTAATGAATCACCATCCGGGTCAAATGCACCGGGATTATGAATAAACCATTCACCGATATTGGCATAGTCAATAGGCGGGTATAACAGCGTTGGTGAACTGTTAAATCCATAAGTAAGGGGGTCGAAAATTACCACGGTGTCAATTAAACAAAATGGCACATTCACCGAACCATCAATATTTAGAATATTTTCCACCCTGTTAGGGTCCACCATGCTTACAATATAGGTATATGCTCCACCATACGTATGGTAGGCTGTGTATTCATTTTTTTGAATTTTACCGGGAACCAAAATTTCAATCGAAGAGCGAGGTACCACTTCGGTAGTCTCATCACCCCAATCTATGGTAAGTTCATCGCGGTCAGCCAAAGAGGTTGGGTCGGTATAGGTGGTAATTGTGAACAGATAAGTAAGGTCCTCAATATGCTCATAGGTAATTTCTCCGGCGCGGTTATGCGTAGCAAATACCCTCGTGGAGAAGGAGAAAAAAAGTAAAAACAGCCCTGCAATTTTGATTATACCCCGCATTTCATTGTTTTCAGACCTAAATTTACGAAAAAAACAGGTGCTTTATTGTAAACCCTGAGTAAAAGTTTTGCAATATCAAACCTCCTCAATAAAAATTGTTGACATGCTAGATGAGGTGACGTTTCGTTTAATATGCCAAAATACTTCTTGAAGACTTCTCTAGTTTAAATTCCTCTAAAAGCATTAACACGTCAATTATGATTAACCAGATGATTTATATTCGGTATTTATAATCACACCAAAAAAATTAATTAGTCCCAATTTCTGAAATAAAAAAAATGAGTATATTTGATACACAGAGCAAACTAACCTAATCATTGTGGCAAATCGTGAATGCCACGATGAAACATTTTTCCCAATTAAGCGCACCACATTTTGGAAAATTTTTAATTCATTTTTGAAATTAATCATTATGAAAAAATTACCCTTATTGCTGCCGTTGGCGTTGCCCTTCTTGTTATTTAATGCATGTGCTGTAGAAGAAGAACCGGATTTGCCGCAAGGTACATTCAGTAGTATTTTTTCGTTCATGGAAAGCAAAAAATCTGCACCCCAAACGTTCACTATTACCTCAGGTTCGGAATCTACTGTAATTGGCGAAAAGGGAACCATACTAACCTTTGCACCCAATTCTTTTGTATTTGCCAACGGTACACCTTGTACAGGATTTATTACCATCACATTATTAGAAATACAAACAAATGCCGACATGATTTACAACGATGTGTTTCCAATAAGTGGTGAAAACATACTCAATAGTGGCGGCATGTATTATGTTGCAGCAAGCCAGGGAGGTAATACATTAAAACTTGCTCCCGGTGCAACTTATAATGCTGTAATTCCTGCTCAGACTAATGATCCGGGTATGGCATTTTATTCCGGAGTAACTACACCAACAGGTGTCGACTGGGTACTAATTCCTCCAAATATGGCTGCAATCCCACCAATCGACTTTGTGCAATTTAATGATTTAGAAAATACCTATTCCATTTTTTGTGATAGCGTAGGATGGTGTAATTGTGATTATGTTGTAGGTGGTCCATCAGTAGATTGTACAATTAAATTGGACAGCAACTATACTATTGGATTTGATAATGCTATGGGTTTTGCAGTGCTAGAGGATGCTCATTCAGTTGTATCTTTAAATAATCCTTTAGCAAATACTGTTTTAATTAATGGCATTGGTGCAATTAGTATGCATTTTTTAATTATTGCTGTGTTAGATGGTGAATTATATTATGGGTTAAGACCGGTAATTCCGGAAATGGATGCCACATATTACATAGATTTATTACCAATTACCGAAGAAGACCTGGATAGTTTAATTCTGGGGTTACCTTGATACCAAATTTATAAAATAACAAAGCCTTGCATCGTAACTTGCAAGGCTTTTGTTTTAACTCAAATCGAAATCAATTATTTGGGCATCTCTTCACTAATTAAAGAGGCATTTAAAAATTCTCGGTTTAAGCGTGCAATATTCGCAACTGAAATTCCTTTAGGACATTCTGCTTCACATGCGTAAGTATTAGTGCATGAACCAAATCCTTCAGCATCCATTTGTGCCACCATTGCTAATGCGCGTTTTTTGCGTTCAGGGTGTCCTTGTGGTAATAATGCTAAATGCGAAACTTTTGCTGAAACAAACAACATGGCTGATGCATTTTTACAAGCTGCAACACAAGCGCCGCAACCTATACATGCTGCAGCATCCATTGCCGAATCGGCAGCTGCTTTTTCAACCGGAATTGCATTGGCATCCTGCGCCTGTCCAGTTGATGCAGAAATATATCCGCCGGCAGCAATAATACGGTCAAATGCCGAACGGTCAACACATAAATCTTTTAATACCGGAAAACCTTTTGCACGAAATGGTTCAATGGTAATGGTTTCACCATCGGTAAAATTGCGCATGTATAACTGACAGGTAGTCGATAATTTTTGAGGACCATGCGCACGGCCATTTATATACATACTGCATGTTCCACAAATACCTTCACGGCAATCGTGGTCGAATGCAACCGGTGTTTCACCTTTTGAAATGAGTTGCTCATTTAATACATCCATCATTTCTAAAAACGACATATTCGCACTTACATCGTTAAGTTGGTATTCTACCAATTTACCTTCTGCCTGTGCATTTGCTTGTCTCCAGATTCTGAGTTTAATATTCATAGTCATTGATATTTTGTCATTAACAATTCCGCTTTTATTTATAAGAACGGGTTGCCAATTTTACTTCTTCAAATTTTAATTCTTCTTTATGCATTACAGGATTATTGTCGATGCCCTTAAATTCCCAGGCAGCAACATAGGCAAAAGTATCATCGTTACGTTTTGCTTCGCCTTCTTCCTGGTATTCAACACGGAAATGTCCACCGCATGATTCGTTGCGTTCTAATGCATCTACAATCATTAATTCGCCTAATTCCATAAAGTCCGCAACGCGTTGTGCTTTTTCTAAATCCTGATTTAACTCTTCAGCTTTACCGGTAACACGAACATTTTGCCAGAACTCTGCACGTAATTTACGCACCATATCTCTGGCTTTTGTTAAGCCTTCTGCAGTGCGCGCCATACCGCAATAATCCCACATAATTTTTCCTAATTCTTTGTGGTATTGGTCAACCGATTTAGTGCCCTGTATCGACAATAAATTATTTAATGTTGTTTGCACATGATTTTCTGCTTCAACAAATGCAGGGTGATCCGTTGGAATTGCTTTTGTAAATATTTCGCCGGATAAATAAGAACCAATGGTATACGGAATTACAAAGTAACCATCTGCCAATCCTTGCATTAATGCACTTGCACCTAATCGGTTGGCACCATGGTCGCTGAAATTAGCTTCACCTAAAGCATATAATCCCGGAACGGTTGTCATTAATTCATAGTCCACCCATAATCCACCCATGGTATAATGCACGGCAGGGTATATACGCATAGGCACTGTATAAGGGTCTTCTGCAGTAATATGGGAATACATCTCAAATAAATTGCCGTAGCGTTCTTCAATTACATGTTTGCCTAAACGTTTAATGGCATCGGCAAAATCGAGGTAAACGGCTAAACCACTTTCTCCCACTCCTCTTCCATCATCGCATGCTTCTTTCGCTGCACGAGATGAAATATCGCGAGGTGCGAGATTACCGTATGAAGGATATTTTCTTTCGAGATAATAATCGCGGGCATCTTCAGCAATATCGGTAGGTTTTTTTCTGCCTTCGCGAATAGCTTTTGCATCTTCTTGTGTTTTTGGCACCCAAACACGTCCATCGTTACGCAAACTTTCACTCATCAGTGTCAGTTTACTTTGGTATTCACCGGAAACCGGGATACAGGTAGGGTGAATTTGGGTATAACACGGATTGCCAAAGTATGCTCCTCTTTTATATGCTTTCCAGGCTGCTGTAACGTTACAACCCATGGCATTGGTAGAAAGGAAAAATACGTTGCCATAACCACCTGTGCATAATAATACCGCATGTCCGAAATGGCGTTCCAATTTACCGGTCACTAAATCACGGGCAATAATACCGCGTGCTTTGCCATCAATGGTAACCACATCAAGCATTTCGTGGCGGGAATACATTTGTACATTGCCCAAACCAATTTGGCGCTCTAATGCCTGATAAGCGCCGATTAATAATTGTTGTCCGGTTTGACCACGCGCATAAAATGTGCGGGAAACCTGTGCACCACCAAATGAACGGTTATCTAATAACCCACCATATTCGCGGGCAAAAGGCACACCTTGCGCCACACATTGGTCGATAATGTTTACGCTCACTTCAGCCAAACGGTAAACATTTGCTTCACGTGCACGGAAGTCGCCTCCCTTAATAGTATCGTAAAACAAACGATATACGGAATCGCCGTCGTTTTTATAATTTTTTGCAGCATTAATCCCCCCCTGTGCAGCTATCGAGTGCGCACGACGCGGAGAATCCTGGTAACAAAATGCTTTTACTTTATAACCTAATTCAGCCAAAGTTGCAGCCGCCGATGAACCGGCTAAACCTGTTCCTACAACTATGATTTCCAATTTCCGCTTATTGGAGGGATTAACCAGTTTAACGTGGTTTTTGTAATCTTCCCATTTCTGTTGAAGATCGCCTGCGGGTATTTTTGAATCTAGTGCCATTGAATAAATTGCTGTTTAAATTGATATTGGGATAAGGTTAACAAATCCAGCCTGCGTAAATGGAGACAGGCATAAGCGCGAATAAAAGGCATATTAGTATGGAAAATCCAATTCCGATATTTTTAATTACAGGCGTATACTTTTTATGGTTTACACCCAATGTTTGAAATGCCGATTGAAATCCGTGTATTAAATGCCAGCATAATGAAATAACGCCTAATACATAAATTACAATTACAAACGGACTTTGAAAAGTAACTATCATGTCCTGATATAAATTGAGCACTTCTTTGTCGCCAATTTGGACTTCTTCCAATGGAGCAATGCCCATCATGCCACCTAAACGGCTGTTTGACCAGAAATGGCTGATATGCAATACCAAAAACAACAAAATAAGTGTTCCTAATAAAGTCATACTGCGGCTATACCATTTGCTGTTTGCGCCTGGATTGCTAACTGCATAACCCTGAGGCCGAGCCTGACGGTTTTTTGCTGCCAGCATATAGGCTTGCACAATATGCAGGATTAAACCCGCAAATAGCACAATCTCCATTGTTCTGATTAAAATGTTTGTCCCCATAAAATGGGCTGCTTTGTTAAAAGCTTCACCCCCATCGTTGAAAAATATCATCGAATTGATGGTACAATGAACAATAAGGAAGGTGATTAGAAACAAACCGGTAACCGACATCACTAGCTTTCGGCCAATGGAAGAGGTTAAAAACGTATTCATCCAACTCATGTATTAAAGATTTTCACAATTGCAAATGTAAAACAGTAAGATTGAATTATATGTTTACCAACAGATAGAATTATCCATAATATTTTAACAAAGCTTATTTTGAATTTGTCTAAATAAGGAAGTTGAAGCCATATTACTATTTCAAAATTTCCGATATTTAAATTCCTAATAAAAATAGCAGCTGTAAACCACGATGTTTAATGTCACCATATTCCAGTATAAAGGATGAAAAAAAGAGGATTATTCTTATTACTTATTAGTCTGTTTGCTGCCTGCGCAAAAGAGCCGTTGTTCGAAACACATTCAAGAAATGCCGCTATTATTTATATCGACAATAAACCTGTTACAATTACTGCTGATTCATTTGATTATGATACTGTTTTAATAATTAATTCAAACCCTTTTTATAAATAAAAAAAGCGGCAATTTTTATTACCGCTTTTGAAATTAATTTGCTGTTTTTGGCTTTCGTCCTAAAATAAATCCCAACCACAATCCGAGTAATAAACCTCCAATTAATTGATCAAGAATTTCACCGGTTAAAAAATGCCAAGGTGTACTAAACCAATTCCAATTCATCATTGCAGTACTAAACACAATAATAAATGCAATTAACATAGTTGCTCTCAGAATATTACTTTTTCCCGTAATATTTCCCAATTGAATTAGCCTTACTGTTAATGCAACGGCTATCAGGTCAATCAGAAATCCAAGCCCCATACTTTTACCCATATTCATTTCCAGATTTTCGTGATAATACAACATTGCCCAAGGTTTGCCGACATTGTTTTCATGCAGTTTTTGTGCTTCCGATTTGCCAATATTTGGCGGTGTTCCCGGCAGGTAATAAACACCTTCTTCAAGGCCATTCATAGCCGCTAATAATGAATCCTCTGTAGCTGTGTACTTATGAGAATTAGCATGAACAGGTAATACCATCCATGCAAGTGCCTGATACACAAATAAAATGAGTGCACCAATCAGAATTGCGATAATTGAATTTTTCATTTGAGTAGTTTTTGGTAATTTTAGATAAATTTAGAACAAATATTTCTACCATGGAAACTTTTAACACATCCTCCATATTTTTTCCTGCTCGTTTTTGGTGTGTAGCTTTAATTTTAGGATTATTTTATAACACCTCACGTGCACAAGCTTTAATTGGTGGTGAATTAACCTATTCGCTTGATGGTGCTATTGTGACTTTTTATGTAACTACTTATTCCTTAAATGCTCCCAATAGCGAAGCTTGGCTGGAATATGGTGATGGCGGCTCCAGTTTCCCTGAACTTACTTCCGTAATGATAAATGATAGTGTTTACCAAAATTATGGTTCTGCATCACATATTTTTTTTGCCTCCGGAACATATCTTGTGAGCTGTAAAGCTGATAAGTTGATTGGTGATGTACGCAACATTGAAGATGCAGGGACAAAAATTTTATATATGGATATATTATTTTACAATAATATAGATTTTATCAATACGCCTCCCCTGCATACCACATCCATTTTTGATTTTGAAATTACCGACGATTGTTATGTCACACATGATGAAAGTGCATCTGATGCTGAAGGAGATTCATTAGTGTATACTAATTCTTTATTTGAGGTGTATGGTGGGGATGATTATAGTTCATGGCCGGAAAGCACCGACTCAATTGGTTTTGCAGATTCTGGATTATTTTATTGGCGCAATGCTGTTTATCGTGATTTATATGCCTTACAATTTGAAACAAAAGAATACCGCGATGGACTTTTGGTGAGTGAAACAGTTCGTAAAATCATCACACCGGTAAATTGTGGTATTGTTTCGAATACCGATTATGTCAACCCAACAATCAATATTTTTCCTAACCCGGTAAGTGATGTTTTACATGTAGCATTGCCATTAAACAATGTTTATACATATTCCATTTTTGATGGTACGGGAAGGTTAGTTGTACGAAATACAAATAACACAACTTCATGCGATGTGCAGCACCTTTCTCCCGGTTTATATATTTTGGTAATTCAGCAAAATGGCGACAAAATGACCTCTACCTTTAACAAACAATAAAAACTTAACAGTTTTTAATCAATTTCAGGTCTGGTTTTTGCGTTATATTTGTTACGATGAAATTCCTACATAAACTCGGTCTTACCATTTTACTTTTAAGTGCCATGTTTCAGGCACGTGCTTCTTATATCCTTTTGCCAATGGATAATGGTCAGGCCGACCACCTGAAATGCTACGGAATTGCCTATTGGATACTCGAAAACGGCGGTAAACTCGACTGGATGTTAAACTACAGAGGCGGCAGTTTTTGTTTTGAATATTTGGATGTTTTTGAGAAGGAATGTTTAATTCGCGGTGTGAGTTACGAAGTAATTCCCGATGCTTCTTACAATAAAATTGTTGCTGATATCGCCAATCCTGAAGTAAATATGGATGTTATGAAATTGGAAAAAGCCCCAAAAGTAGCGGTGTATTCACCAAAATCGAAACAACCATGGGACGATGCCGTTACCCTTGTTTTAACCTATTCCGAAATTCCTTATACCCTGATTTATGATACCGAAGTATTAAATGGCGAATTACCTAAATACGATTGGCTGCATTTACATCACGAAGACTTTACCGGTCAATACGGTAAATTTTGGAGTGCCTATCATACACAAGCATGGTATCAGCAACAGGAAGAAGAAAATGAAACCATAGCACATGAATTTGGTTACAGCAGTGTATCACAATTAAAATTAGGAGTAGCACATAAAATTCGTGATTTCGTCAGCGGTGGCGGATTTTTATTTGCCATGTGCAGCGCAGCCGACAGCTACGATATTGCATTAAGCGCCGAAGGAGTAGATATTTGCGAAAGTATGTTTGATGGAGACCCGGCAGACCCTGCTGCACAACAAAAATTAGATTTTAATAAAACCTTCGCTTTCGAAAATTTTACCATCAGTAAAAATCCGTACGAATATTCATTATCAAATATTGATGTGTCACATTCAAGAACTGTCCCAAAAGAATTGGATTTTTTCACCTTATTTGATTTTTCAGCAAAATGGGATCCTGTTCCAACTATGTTGACACAATGCCATGAAAAAACAATTCCCGGATTTTTTGGACAGACCACAGCGTTTAATAAAAAATTGATAAAAAGCAGCGTATTAATTATGGGTGAAAATAAATCCGCTAACGAAGCGCGATATATCCATGGCGAATACGGTTACGGCACATGGTCATTCTACGGCGGTCACGACCCTGAAGATTATAAACACTTTGTAGGTGACCCTCCTACTGAATTAGAGTTACATCCAAATTCTCCGGGGTACCGACTAATATTAAATAACGTGTTATTTCCTGCTGCAAAAAAACAAAAACAAAAAACCTAAATCGGGTTGTAAAATTCGTACGAATTAATGGTAATTCTGGTGCACAAAAATGAAGGTGTGCCACAAGTATTTTACAGATCAACAGGAATCAACTATTGGCAAGCTCCTCGAAAAAACCTTCTTCTTTATTTTTGCGGACATTATTCCAAACAAAATAACGACCATTCATGGTAATATAAACACCATGTGGTAATGTTTGCACAAAAGATAACGCGCAACCCATATTAAATAACCCGTCGGAGCTGCCAAATTTATACGGAATCATAGCTCCTGTTAAAATGATGGTTTTTTCAATTTTTGCCTCAGCAATTGCTTTGGCTGTTTCAACCATAGTGTCGGTTCCATGTGTAATAATGATGCGTGTGTTGGTACAATCGCTGCAATGTTGAACAATATGCTGACGATCTAATTCGGACATATGCAGACTGTCAATCATCATCAGGGTTTCAATTTGTACGTTTACAGTACACCTTCCCAATCGCAAAATTTCTGGTAAATGTGTTTCATTAAAATACAGTTGGCCTCTAATTTCATCATATTCCTTATCAAAGGTTCCACCTGTAACAAATATCTTTATTGGCATTTCGGGTGATTATTCGTTCTTTAAAAAATTGGCTGCTCCTCTTATAAAACTTATCAGAATAAGGGAGCCGAAAAAACAAAACACTAACGCTCCAAAGGCCGGCAAATTGCCACTATAATCTGAAAAATTTTTACCCAACAACACATACAACATGAAAAACAACAGTCCAAGGTTCAGCAAATATACAAATATCGTTTTTTTAATATATGACCACAGGTCGGGTACCAACAGGCAGCTAAAGGCATTCAGCAGCATGTATAATAACAGTTCCATTCCCACAACCGACCATACATAAGTATATGCAGCACCCGAAACAAACACCAATAACATAATCAAAATTGCGGAGCCACAAAGTGCGGTGCCTAAGTACCAGGCATAGTGTTTATGTGCCGTTAACCGTTTTACATTCAACTTGTCGAGCATACATTTAACTTAGCATAATCATCAAAATAGCCGCTACCGAAAGTGTTATACCCAGCAGATTTATCCTGCTCAGCTTTTCTTTAAACACCACCAAAGCAACCAGGCACGAAGCTACAACAATAGCAATATTATTTACAGGAAAAACAGTAGAACTATGCCAGCCGGGCAGATTTAATACCGCAATTAGAAAATACATAGTGCCATAATTCGGAATACCTAACAACATGCCATGACCAATACTTTTAAGTGTAAATGTTTCTCGGCTGCGAATATATTTAAATATTAAAATTAACCAGCCAATACATGCAGCAGTGCCAAATACACAAATTAAAAATAAATTAAATTCACTTTCCTGTAAGGTATTTTCCTGATTCCATTTTGTGAATGCATCAATTATGCCACTCCCAAATACCACCAATAATGGGAAAAAATAATAATTAAAATTGTGTTGATGGTGTTCGGTGTCTTCCTTGTAAGCCGCAAGTACCACGGCAATCTTAGCCACTATTATACCTGCAATTTTTAACCAGGTAAATGTTTCATCGTATAAAAAATAAGCAGCAATTACAGGAATTATTAATGATAATTTACTTGCAATAGAGGCAACTGCAACACCGCTAAATTTTACGGTTAATGCAGTTAAATAAAATACACTAATAAATAAACATCCCAATCCCATGGCATACAATAACCATTCACTTTGTAAAATTTCACTAATTGGAGGAAACGATTTTTGTACAAGCGCACCTTCAATAACACATATCGTATAATTGATAACTATAGCCTGCAAAATATTCACATGATTTTTCGCAATCAATTTGAAGGCAACAAAAATCATTGTTGAAGTAAGAATACTCAGCAGCAGGTAAATCATGATTTATATTAATTCCGGTGCCAAGATAGTATATCGCCTCGTATTTTACTTTTTCACGGGTCACCCACCGTGTTAACTATCAGATTGAAACCATGGAGGATATAAATTTAAAGCTTTGCTCAACTAACCACTTATCATTTACCATAGTCACCGAGCCTTTGTTTGTAGGTGTATACATAGATGTCTATTTTGGAGCAGTAACATCCTGCACTCCAAAACATGCACAACCGGCCATCCGTTGCAACTCCTCGTCCGCTGGGGCGGGCCTGCGGGGTTTTCACTGCCAAAGGTCCGCGACAGTGGATCCGGGCTAAGTTGTTAGTTTCTGCGTAATTATGTTGATTTAGTTTGCACAATTATTATAGCTTTAGTGACAGGACAAATGGCATTAATTTATCATTAAAACGATTTAAATAAAGGTCAATTCGATATATCAATTTATAAATATCTATAATTTGTGACATTTTAATTCCAAGGTGGTTTTTTTAGTTGTAGCAGCCAGATAAATGCTTATTGTTTAGATTTAAACTGTAAAATTGTGCATATAAACTATTCGTCGGTAAAACAACTTTCTTAGTAAACGAGGAGAACAGGCCAAAGGACACACAGACAAAAAACATATGCCGAAAATTGTAATTATAACTGAAATAAATTCGTCACTTGAAACTTGTTTCGATTTAGCACGAAGTATCGACTTACACAAAATTTCTACTGCACATACAAATGAACAAGCTATTGAAGGAAGAACAATCGGACTCATAAATCTACATGAAACCGTAACTTGGCAAGCAACGCATTTTGGTATCAGACAAAAACTTACTTCAAAAATTACGGCATTTGACCGACCAAACTATTTTACCGACGAACAAATAAAAGGGATTTTCAAATCAATAATTCACGAACATAAATTTGAAAAGGTTGGAGATACAGTAATAATGACCGACAAATTTGAATTTCATTCACCGTTTGGTCTATTTGGCAAATTATTTAATAGACTTATACTCACCAACTATTTGAAAAAATTACTAACGGACAGAAACCAAATAATTAAAGCGTTTGCAGAAACAGAAAAATGGAAAGAAGTGCTGCCTGTTGAATAATATTTATCATATCATGTCAGCAAACAAAAATAATTTACATTTTAATTAACTTTAATAGTACAAATTTTAATCACATGCAATCAATCAATTCAATCAACATTATGGAAAAGTTTTCAATGTTTGAAAAACTTTGGACTCCGCATATCATTGGAGAACTTAATGGACAATATGTAAAACTTTGTAAACTTAAAAATGATTTTGTTTGGCATAGTCACGAAAACGAGGACGAGCTTTTTATGGTTTTTAAAGGAACACTATTAATGGACTTTCGTGATGGAAGAACAGTTGAAGTAAATGAAGGGGAAATTCTAATTGTGCCTAAAGGCGTTGAACACCGTCCACATACCAACGGTGAAATAGTATTCAACCTCCTATTCGAACCAAAAGCAACCTTACATACCGGAACAGTTGAAACTGAAATGACAGTTAAAAAATTAGATTGGATATAAATTCCAAACGCTGCTTTTAGCTATATATCAAACAATATTAAA
>DAORKJ010000079.1:13473-18441 GCA_035439505.1 Chitinophagales bacterium | reverse complement strand
ATCGCCCTGGCGGGCTGGAACCCCATCAGTGTTGTGTGTTACCGGAATATTGCCCTGGCGGGCTGGAGAGCCCCTTTTGTGTTGTGTGTTACCGGAATATCGCCTAGCGCGCTGGAGAGACCCGTTCTGTGTTGTGTGTTACCGGAATATCACCCTGGTGGGCTGCGTGATGCAACGGGCAGTTAAAAGTAATCAGCCCGAGAGGGCGGCACCTCGGTAACGATGCAGTACGTGCTGAGCACACCTAGGAGCCCGTCAGGGCGGCATAATACCAATTGTTACTATAACAAATGAATATAAACGCCATCACTCAAGCAATACAAAGCTTGCTTACATCCGCTCCGGACTCTGAATACCCAACAACATCAAACCATGCTTGAGAATATACGCGGTTTGACCGGCTATTATAGCACGCAGATGTTGTTTGTCCGCACTTTCGGCTTTGGTAATGGAATGTTCAGCGTAAAACGAATTAAATTGTTTGGCTAAATTGTAAATGTAATTAGCAACCTCTGCCGGTGAATAATTATCTGCTGCAGATTGTATTACACCTGGATACTGATAAATACTCACAATCAGCGATTTTTCGGCCGGTAATAAATCGGTACTGTTTAATCTAAATTCGGCTAAACCAACTTCGGCGAGTTTGCGAAAAATAGACTGAATTCGCGCATAACTGTATTGTATAAATGGACCGGTATGGCCTTGTAAGTCGATAGACTCTTTTGGATTAAATAATATCCTTTTTTTAGGGTCAACTTTTAATATAAAATATTTTAATGCCGACAACCCTATTTGTTCTGCTAATTGCTGTTTTTCCTCTTCATTAAATGCTGCCGATTTTTCTGATGCGGCTAAAAAAGTTTTGGCTTCTTCAGTCATTTCACTGATTAAATCGTCAGCATCCACTACGGTACCTTCGCGACTTTTCATTTTGCCTTCGGGTAAATCTACCATCCCATAACTGAGGTGGTAAATACCATCCCCATAAGGCCTGCCCAATTTTTGTAAAACGAGTTTCAGTACTTTAAAATGATAGTCCTGTTCGTTGGCAACCACATACACCGAAGTGTCCATTTTAAAGTCGCCATAACGCGCTTCAGCAACACCCATATCCTGGGTAATATACATGCTGGTACCATCTGCTCTGAGTAATACTTTTTGGTCCAGCCCGTCGGAAGTTAAATCTACCCAAATACTGCCATCCTCTTTTTTGAAAAATGCCCCTTGGGTGAGTCCTTCCTGCACCATTTTTTTACCGTGCAAATAAAATTCACTCTCCTTGTATTCTTTTTCGAAATCGATACCAATTTTTTGATAGGTAACGCCGAAACCCTCATACACCCAGTTATTCATGGTATTCCATAAATCCAAAACTGCTGCATCACCGGCTTCCCATTTGCGCAACATTTCTTGGGCAGCTAAATATATTGGGGTGTTTTTTTCTGCTTCTTCTTTTGTTTTTCCTGCTGCAATTAAAGCCGCCATTTCAGCCTCGTGAATTTTGGCAAATTCAATATAATAATGGCCGACAAAATGGTCGCCTTTTATACCTGTTGAGGCCGGCGTTGAACCATTCCCATTACGCTCATAAGCCACCATACTTTTACAAATGGCAATACCTCTGTCGTTGAGGATATTTACTTTATGTACTGCGTGACCTGCTGCGGCTAAAATATTGGCAGCTGCATATCCGAGTAATACATTGCGCACATGACCTAAATGCAAAGGTTTATTGGTATTGGGACCGCAATATTCCAACACTACTTTTTTGCCGGTAGCTGCTAATACACCATAGTTTTTGGTGTTGTGAATATGTTGTAAAACACCACTCCAATGCGCATCGGTAAAGCTGATATTTAAAAATCCTTTTACCACATTATAGCCGGCAATAGTTGTATTTATTGCCATTAATGCTTCGCCAATTTCGTTGGCAGTTACTTCAGGATTTTTTTTACTGATTTTTACAAATGGAAAAATAACCAGGGTGAGTTCTCCTGTAAATTCAGGAGGCGTTTTATCTATTTTAATAATAGTGGCATCAACCTGTTGATTATATAATTTATTTACTACCGCAACCGCATCTTTTTTAAGTTGCGCAATTAATTCCATCATAGTCTTTTTTCAATTTCTCCGGTAAATTGCTCCAATATTTCGAGGGCAATTTCGGCCATCATATTTTTTTTGTTATCGAGTGTCGGATTTACTTCGGTAATTTCCATACAACACACTTTTGGTTCTTTTGCCAGTCCGCTCACTAACTGAAACGCTTCACTTTCGTATAATCCGCTTTTAACCGGTGTTCCTGTTCCGCGCGAAACGTTGGCATCCATGCTGTCTACGTCGAACGATACATAAATACGGTCGCAATGTGCTAAACGTTTCATGGCATCTTCAATTACAAACTGAATTCCGGTTTCACGCATTTTTTGCACGGAGTAAATGCGGACATTATTTTTTTTGAGAATAAATTTTTCCGGTTTTTCCATGTCACGGGTGGCAATATAAATCAGGTCCTTAAACGTGATTTTCGGTGAAATACCACCAATTTTTTTCAATTTTTCCCAGGCTTCAATGGTTTTTTTCTCCGGCTGGTTAATTTGACAAACTTTATTGTCCAAAGCCGTAGAAGCCGCCAATGGCATACCATGCAGGTTACCCGATGGCGTCGTATAAGGCGAATGCAGGTCGGCATGGGCATCTATCCAGATTACTCCAAGGGTATCTTTAGGGTAGGCCATTTTAAGCCCGGCAATAGTGCCTCCGGCATTGCTATGGTCGCCGGAAATGATTACCGGAAACTCTTTCTTTTTCATGCAATCCACTACTACTTCGGCAATTTTGTTGTACATCTCAACAATAAATTGAATTTTCACCGAGTAGGCAGTTTCTATATCGTCTAACACCTCGTCGTTGTTGCTTTGCAGAATCACCGGAGGGTGTTCTTTAAAGTATCTTGACCCTTTGGTCCAGGCGGCAACACGGATGGCGTCAAAGCCAAGTCCCGCGCCACGGGTGCCGGCACCCAATTCGCTGTTAACGGATATTACTTTTACACGTTTCATATATGCAAAGTTATTATTTTTGCACTGCTAGAAAAATTTATAATTGTAACAATCAAACGAACCAATAAAAATTGAAAAATACCTACCTTGATCTCATCCAGCAGACGTTCTACTTCCCGCAGGATGGATTCGAAGTGAAAAACAACTACCTCTACTTCAACGGAATACCGCTGAAACAGCTGATAGAAGAGTATGAAACCCCGATGCGGATTACGTATTTGCCGAAAATTTCGGAAAATATTCAGCGGGCCAAAAAGTATTTTAACGATGCTATCCGCAAGCTCAACTATCCCGGCAACTACAATTATTGTTATTGCACCAAAAGTTCGCATTTTGCCCACGTACTGGTAGAAGCCCTCAAAAATGATATTTATCTGGAGACTTCTTCGGCATTTGATATCGATATTATTGAGCGTTTATATCTCAACAAAATGCTGAATAAGGATACTTTAATTGTGTGTAACGGATTTAAGACAAAAATTTACACCCAACGCATCAGCAAATTAGCCAACCTCGATTTTAATATTATGCCGGTGTTGGATAATATGGAGGAATTGGAAGCGTATGAAAATACCATTATTTACGATTGTGATTTAGGTATCCGAATTGCATCGGAAGAACAACCGGAATTTCAATTGTATACTTCGCGACTGGGCATCAGGTATAAAGAGATTAAAGATTTTTATCTCAACAAAATAAAACCGAATCCGAAATTTAAATTAAAGATGTTGCACTTTTTTATCAATAGCGGCATCAAGGATAATATTTATTATTGGAATGAGTTATCGAAATTGCTCAAGGTGTATGTTGAATTAAAACGTGTTTGTCCTGAACTCGACTCGCTGAATATTGGCGGTGGATGGCCGTTTAGAAGTTCATTGGGTTTTGAATACGATTATGCCTATATGGCAGAAGAAATTCTGAATAAAATAAAACAAACCTGCGAAGAAGAAAATGTAAGTTGTCCGAATATATTTACGGAATTCGGCAGTTTTACGGTGGCAGAAAGTGGTGCATTTATTTTTTCGGTGCTTGCCGAAAAACATCAAAACGACAGCGAGCGTTGGTATATGATTGACAACTCGTTAATGACTACCATGCCGGACTCATGGGGAATTAATTCGAAATTTATTTTATTGCCGATAAATAAATGGGGCAACGAAGTACAACGTATTAATATTGGTGGTTTAACCTGCGACCAGATGGATTATTATAATTCGGAAGCGCATACCAACGAATTATATTTGCCATTGATAAATGGTGGTGAACCTTTATACATCGGATTTTTTCATACCGGTGCGTATCAGGAAAGTATTTCGGGATACGGCGGCACAAAACACTGTTTAATTCCTTCACCAAAACATATTCTTATACAAAAAGACGAAAGCGGCAATCTTAGTTACGAAGTATTTGCGGACGAACAGCGGGTAGATAGTATGCTAACGGTATTGGGATATGATAAGTTGGATGAGGATTAATGGGGTTCACCCGCCTCAGCGGACTAAAAGCATGGAGAGATGGAGATGGATGGTTGACGTATTTGTTAATTAAATGAAGTTGGTTAATTAGCAATAAATATGACTTTTAAACAAGTGCTGACTTTTGAATTGGTGTTGTATTAAGCACTTGTTGTTTTTAAAAAGTATATCCAATTGAAATACCCGGCCAAGCAACAAATTGTTTTTGATATAATTCCAATTTACCAAATGGTAAATCCACCAGATAGGAAATGACATTTTGATGAGGTTGCCATTTTTCTGATATCATATTTAATTCACCTGTAAGCAGAAACCTATTCCCAAATAAATACTGGTATTTAATTTTGGGGAAAGATGCAAAATCTGTTGACCGTATTAGGTCATCGTAAGATCCATGATAAGGTTGCCAATAAAAACCCCACATA
>DAORKJ010000079.1:0-13373 GCA_035439505.1 Chitinophagales bacterium | reverse complement strand
AAACAAGTAATAACACAAAAATTAAAATTTTTGTATTAGCTATAGCCGTTAATTGTAAAACCCTTTTCATTTAATAAACTTATTGGTTTGATATGGCAATTTCAATACCGTTTAATTACATTTTAATTGTAATCCTTTTATAAATTAGCTCACTGCGCTAATTCTGGGTTTTGATTGCCAAGTCGTGTTTCAAATTTACCAAAATTTCCACCAGGGTTTGTTCTTTTGTTTGCCTGAAGCTTGATTAGTTTTATTGGCTGGATTGTCTATTGGTGTTAATTTTCCATTGTCCGGAAAATAAATGGCTCCGTTGTCATTAGAAGCCTCAAAGAAACCAACTCCGTATTTTTCTGCAAGTGCTAACATCTTAATATGCGCCTGTTCAGCAATTGACCAGGCAATTGAAACATAAATAATATCCTTTCCAATACTGTAGTCAGTTACATATATATTGTCTTCATCTTCACTTGCAAACGGACCATTCATTGCCGGAAAAGTCTGTATCACTTCCATAAACCAATTGCGCAATTCAACCGAAGTAATCGCCGGGTCGTCATAACTATGTTCTTCAGTCCATTCGGTTTGTACTTCATACCATAGCATAAATTCAACTCTTGTTTTTGGAGCTGCATTTTTATTAAATACCATTAGGTTGTAACTCATGATTTGGGTTTTTGGTGGGTTTTATCGGTTTAAAGTTTTGGCACTTGGTGAGGTTGCGTAGTTCGGAACTATTTATCTTCACTCAAAGATAAAATTTCTTGCGAATTGTAAACGTGTATTTACTACAAAATTCGTAATCTTGCCAAACGTCTGTTACCAGCAGTTTTAATCTAACACTTCGCCAAATTTCTCTTCCCAAATTTCATAAATATAATGATTTGTTTTTATCATATTATTTAAGCCATTTTCAATTTCGTTTGTAATGCAACTATTCCATTTCAGAAACTCGACAATTGATTCAATTGCAATAGAGTTTATTGAAACAATGCTTCTACAATCACATTTCTCATAATTTAAAAAACCAAAATATCCACTTTCCTTTTCAGTAATATGAAAATCTATTATCTCTTGCCAGTTTCCGTGAACTGCATCGGAACCAACTCCATATATAAATGAGTATAAATCTTTATTATCAACTTCACTATGAATTTTCCAAAAAGATTTTCCGTCCAATTTCCATTGTTTATTTTTCTTTTCTTCTTCTTCTAAATCAGAAATAGTGAATCCATCTTCTTTTAATTTAGAATTTAGCTTAATTATTTGTCTTTGTATTATTGCAGGTGTTTTGTCTTCTAATTCATTTAAAACTTTTAGGTTTTCAAATCTTGCTCTGTAAGATACTTTTCTAAAATTGATCTGTGAATTTACACCATTTTGTATAAGATATTTAGTAATGATAAATGATTCATATAATGGTCTTGCAAATAATGTTAGTATTTCAAGTTTGTTTAGCTCGTAATTAATAACAACTTCTTTAAAGAGTTTTATTATTCTAGTAATTGAACCAACAATTGTCATCTCATTTATATTATAGTAATTTGGATGAGTTTCACTATTTCTTAATCGTGAAAGCATGTCAGTTAGCTCAGCTAAATCTTTTGAAAATTGAATTAAAAAAGTGTTTAATTTACTTTCAGTTTCTATGAATGAATCAGTTGGTTTCTTTGAATACTTTGATAAAATGTTGTTTATTTCTTTCATTTCTCGAAAAATTGCTGGTAACGTTTTCCGGCTTGGCGAAGGTGGCGATTTCCACCAAAAATGTTGATGCGGAGAACAAATGTTTCATTAAGCACAAATGTGTCTGCGGAGCGCTGAACGGCCACTTTTTCCAAACCGTTGTTAGTGGCTGGGCCATTAGTTAGCATTAAATTTCTCACAGTATTCAATTTGTCCATTAAAGTTATTTGCAATGTGCTTTATAATTGTTTCGCATACGTCTTTGTAGTCATCTTCTGTTATTGGAGATTGTTCACTTCGCCAACCTCCGTGCGATAGGTCATTGATTAACGTATATGACTTAGTGTCGTTAGGAATATTCTTTTTTATGTATTCAGCAATTCCGTCTTTTGAAATGTCAACGTTCTGAAACTTCGTCAAAGTTTCAATAATGTGTCTTATAGAATTTGCTGTTGTATGATTTGCAACTTCGTTTTTTCTTGCAATGTTGTAAACGTCCATTAAGTGATTGATGTATGGAACAGTTAAATTGTTGTTGAAGTCTTTTAATTCTCCCTTTTTCAGAAGCAATTTTTTGTCAACAATGTTGTTTGATGTCAAAACACGCATAAAATCATTGTTATGAGTAAAGATAATTAGTCGTTCACGTTTTAATTTGTCAATGATTTTTGAAATATCTCTAATTACGCCACAAAGAGTATAAACGTGAGTAAAGTCCATACTTGAAATTGGGTCGTCAATTATGAAAAATAGTTTTTCGTAATCGTCTTCACTTTCTATTTTCAAATGAGTGTCGCCAATGTAATACGCAAATGCAATAATGTTTTTTTCTCCTTCACTTAAAACGTCTTTCGCTTGGTCTTTTTCAAGAGTGTTTTGGCAAAACACAAGTCTGAAAGTTTCTTCGTCAAGTGTGTATTTGTCAGAGAAAAAATAATTCAAAACCGTTTTAATAGCTGATGCAACTTTTTCTTTTTTGCTGACTTTTTGCTGTTCTTTCTTTTTCTTAATCTCTGTGTCAAGAGTTTTCCATTGTTCACGCAGTTGAAAAATGCTTTTTATGTTTGTTTTGTGTGTTTCAACTAAATTGTTGTAGGCGCATTTACAAATTTCTTTTCTAACGGCTTTGTTTTCTTCACTTATTCCATTTTTCTTGGCGTTTATGGAATTGATTTTTTCATTATTTGCGTCAATCGAATTATTCAGTAAAGTTTGATGTTTTTCAATGTTTTCAATAACCGAATTTTCAACTACGACTGATTTGCTAATATCTTGTAGTTTTTCTTCAATAATTTTAATAAGCGATTGAATTGCTTGTTCAGCCTCATCAATATTCAGAGAACTTAACTCTTCATCTTCACTTGACGGAATATACTTGGTTTTAAACTCATTAAACAAATTTAATCGTTTTGAATTTGCAGTTTCAATTACTTTTAAAGAAGCAATAATGTTTGATAGAAATTCAATATTTCCTTTGAATTGCTTTATTGTTTTCGCTTCTGTGTCGTTGAGATATTTAGTGTAATTATCAATTAAACTAATGGCACTTTCTTGTAACTCTTGTTCGCAAAATGGACAAGAATTATTTTCTGTTTCAGAATGCAAAGCCATTCCCGTTTCAACAAATGCTTGCTTACGTTTTATTTTTTCTTTAAAATCTTCGGCTAATGAACTCAAAGAAAACTCTTTGTTTAAATTTTCCTTGATTTCGTTTAGTGTTTGAAAATTTATATTTACTCTGTCAACAGTTACAATGTCTGATAAATTTTCAGGAACAGATTTGATTTTATTGTAGTCTGCAAAAAGGTCGTCAATACTTTTAGAAACCTCAAATAAATCTTTTTCAACACCTTGAAAAATCTCGCTTGGCTTTAAATAAGCATATTCACTAAGTCTTTTAATGTTTTGTATGTTGCTTATGTTTTCTTCTACATAAGTGTTTATTTCCTTTTCAACTTGTTCTTTTAGTTGTTCACCTTCTTTTGCAATTTTTGTAAGATTATCTTCATCATCTTTTAGGTCAATGTTTACTTTACCTAAAATGAAACCTTGAATATCGCTGTCTTTCTCGTAGCCTAAAACCCGAATGTTCTGTTCAACATAGTCTTGGTTAAAGGTGTGATAAAGATATTTTGTATCTGGAATAGTCGGAATTTGTCCTTTTGTTATAGAAATACTGAAATCGTCTTTTACATTGCCCTCTTTGTCTGTAATTTTAAAAGAAAAAGTTCCGCTGTTTTTACCGAAAGTCAAAAGTTTGTCTGTTGGGCTTTTGCCGTTTTCGTCTAAAACAAGTTCGTCTTGTTTTTCTGTCAGTCTAAAAAGCCTGCTAATAAAAGTTTTACCGCTTCCATTATTAGCAAATACACCCATTTTCAAAGAACTTGATTTGATTTCCCTTGTCAAGTTTTCTATTGGTGCAATGTTTTGGCACTTAATTATGCTTGTTTTTTTATCGTCTGCCATTTTTTATGGTTGTCCGTTTTTTTTAGCCTTGTCACTAACTAGTTTATTTGCGCAACTCCATCACCCCAATCCACCAAATGCTGGGGGGATTGGAGTATAAAATCCCAAATGTTCTACTTCAAAATTTTACCCATTAAATGTAATAAATAAGCAGCATACCGGTAAACAAAGTATTTCATATTCACGGTTTTCCGTTAATCCAGAATTGTCACAATTTTAAATAAATTTGTAGTTAAAATGGCTATTAAATGGCAATTACAGGCATCAAAGCAACAATTTCGCTCCTTTTATATTGTCACAAACAAAGTTCAAATCATACGCAACTAAAATAGTATAGTTTCAAAAACACGCTAAATTGTGTGTAATCTACAACTCCATTGGGTTGCAAGGATGAATGTATTTAGTACTTTAATTTCAACCCGTAGATTTACTTTTTATGGTATCAATTTATTCCTTTATAAACCTATAATATTGGATATTGCGACAATATCTGATTATTACTAGAATTCATATCAACAACCTGACTTTGTATATAGCGGGAAAATATTTGCAACTCCTATTGAGGGCTTATTATAACTAGCAAAAAATTAAAGTTGCCGGCTTTTGTACTTTCAATGTAATTGATATCAACCCAATTTCAAAAAATCGCCATCAATAATTAAAAGTTTTACGCCATTGACAGTTGCTGAACGATGCGAGCTTAGTTCGTCAGATACAATATATGTTTCGCCCTTGTTGAGTTTAATTTTTTCACCGTTGCTCAGTTCGCTGATAAATTCACCTTCCAAACAATGTACAATATGTCCTTTTTGACACCAGTGGTCGGCTAAATAACCGGAGGAATATTCAACAAGTCGTTTTCTTAAACCTTCAAATTGAACGGTCTGCCAATAGGCTAATCCTGTTTCCCCTTTGTATTCAACTTTTTCTACGGTGGTCCAGTCTATTGTTTGAAAAGGTATATTGCTCATATTGTTGAGTTATGTTGAATAGGTATTGCGTGTTAAACTTGCACATTAACATTTATGGGTTGAGGTAACGTTCAGGGCTTTGCGAAGTGGCAGCATCTAAATGATATAGTTCATGGTTTGTAAAAATTATATTAATAGATGAATTTTCATGTATGCTCGTCACCAAGCCATTTTGCAACGGTTTTGTTATTACCAGTGGCTTACTTATCTCGAACGAAAATGATTATAATTCAATTATATTTGAAAATTGCTTGTCTTTTGTCGATAGTTTAACTATATAAGTCCCATATGGTTTTCCTCCCATGTCGATTATTATGTTTTTTTCTAATGAAAGCATATAATATATTCTTTGCCCGTTCATATTAAATATATTTATCGCAACCTCCTGTTGATTACTTAAATAAATAAAGACATTTTGATTAAAAGTATAAATTGTTGCTTCTAAATTATTTATTTCACTAATTTCAACCGTAGTCGTGTCGCCAATAGTATCGCCGGCAATAATAGGGGTGTTACATTTTAATTCATATGCATAGTCATGCACCGTTAATGTTTTTAAAGAGTCACCTACTGAACATCTTATCCAGCCATAGTGTTTGCAATCGTTTGCGCCTAAAAATCGAACACCTAAATAGGCGGAATCAATTCTATATTGCCATGAGCCTATAAAATAATGCCAGTCCCAAGGTGTTTCATCGGTCTCAAAAAAACCAATTCCCATTAATTGATAAGTTCCATAATTAAAATTTAAATCATTGTTTATTATATTCCCTTCCAATAATGCATATGGGAAATAAGTTGTCCCACCACCTGCGCCATTAGTTGCAAAATCACCCGCAATTTCATTTTCCGGGTCGAAATTAGGGCCTGCCTTAAATATCCTGTTAAACCTATACCAACTATATTCAGAGTTTGTGAAATAGCTACTCTTTTTAAATATAAAAAAATCATTGGAACCGTCGTCATCCATATCAATATATTCAACATCCCCATGAAGTTGTAAAACTACATCTGGGTCTATGTCAGAATAAATAGCCTGTGCATGAGTATTATTATGCATGATTAACAATACCCCGGCAACGCTGGAGTATTGTTGTAAACTAAATTTTCTTTCTGCCATCATTCAATTTTTATCAGCTTTTTTGTTACGGAAAAACTTTGCTCGCGATTACTAATTTGGATTACATAGATAGTAGAAGGCCAATTACTAACATCAATATCTGAATTTTGGCTTGTTGTGGTATGCTTCACTAAATTACCCTGTAAATCAAACACATCAACGACAAATTCATTAAATAACTCCTCGGGAATAGTGCAAGTAATTCGAAATGTATTTGCAGTAGGATTTGGAAAAAGTTCAATTTGTTCTTCTGTTAAAATTACACCTTCGCGTGAGGTGACATAAAAAGGGATTTCAATATACCCAAACGAATTTGCGGGCACAGTTACACATATTGCGCCATCAACCAATCCTGTGCATTCAGGTTCGTTAGTAATTGGGCCATTGATGCCTTGAATTTCAAAAGGATGTAATTGATTACTATCGTTATAACAAATATTCATCCGATACAAATAACTGTTGCCACTATTGGAATATAACTGTTGTGCATCAATATTATATAACAATGCCTCGCCATAAGCAAACTCTGTAGAACCAGGATACAAGCCAATTACATAGCCCTTTTTCACCATATAACTTTGCGTTTCAGGTTTCATATTTGAATAGTAAATGTACAACTTTTTATTGGGTTTATCAATAAACACGGTTGGTTGTACATTGGGATTATGGGCATATGCAGTAAAATTACTTTGCAAATATTTTAAGTTTTTCTTTTGTATTTCACTCAACATTTCAAAAGTATAGTAAACTGTCTTTCTAAGGAATAAATTTTGGCCGGAGGGTGGATCATTTAAAGTATCAGGTTCACCAAATGAATCTAAATGATTAATCCTGTCTGCTTTGTCAGATTGCAGCAGCATTGCATAAAATGAGCCTCCACCATAGGCATGAAATGTGGAATAGGTATGAAAACCATTCCGGTATCCTGAAGCATAGTTTTGTTTGATATTATTTAAAAACCACTCATGAATAATCCAACCATGTTCAAATGAATTGCAAAATGAAGAAAGTATATATTGTTTTGGGTCATTATTTTCATAATCCGTATTCTTATCTTTCATATTCCATTCTGTTGTCCACAATTCCTTTTTCCAGGATTGCGTGCCAGCAAACAATAAATCATTTCTTTGCTGGTCATAAGATTCAGCATATCGGGTACGAATGAATTGTTTAAAGTTACCAAACCCATTTGAGCCTAAACCGATAACTGCTTCATAAGCATCCTTCAATCGGTCATCATAAGTATTAAATTGCCATCGGTCTCCTAACCAAAAATCACAATCTTCCGTTACGCAGGTTGGCATGCCGGAATTTGGATAGGTAGAATCACATAAATTTGAAGTAGCTAAAGTATCCCAATTTGTTTGGGAATCATAGTAAGTATGTAAAATAACAGCATCAAATAAATAACGTGTAAGTCCTCCAATTACTAAACTATCATGATAATGGGTTACCAAATCGTTGTTCCACGAAGTAGATAAATCCTCCATCATTCTAAAAGCAAATTTTGTAGAATCATTGTTTTTTAAATTGGCAGCCGGGATGCCCACTTTCATGTTAAATGTTGGTTCAGCTTTAAACGCCGCAATAAAATCATGGTCACTGTAATATTCTTCGCTAAATACATATTCAGAAAAATCGTCTAGCCAAACTTCAAATTCCTCAGTTAATTCATTAATAGGGTCATCATCTTTCCCAATCCCGTTTATTAAATTCCAATAATCATCAAACGCATAAAAACCCATTAAATCTGTCGCCCAGTTTAGATGGCATTCGTTACCCATTTCAACACCAACAACATGCACACTGGTAACGCCATTACCGCCATCAATTTTAGGGTCGGGGTTCTGTAAATAATCTATTATTTTTTTACATTGTGTTGCTGATTCACTAATTATATTTAAATCGACAATGACATCCACTGTATAATCACCTTGATTTTGAAGGGTATCAATTAACGCGATAAATTGATCAATGTATTGCTGCTGTTGGTGAGCCGGGATGTTGCTTTCTTGTTCCAAAAATTTTAGGTAAATATTTTCAAAATCATCTTGAAATTTAAAATCATTCATCCAACTATTGCAGTCATCACATGTAGAATCACTCATATCACTTAAAATAGAATTCATGATTGTTAATTCATGAGCTTCAACACTACCATCAGTAACATCATAATACCGTATTATTTCTTTAATATCATACCCATATCCTTTAATTGGGTCGAGCACGCCGAAAGGAGCTACTTCATCCTTGTAAGGTAAAAGATGCATCCACCGGCTGCTACCTCCACCCGGAAAACGCAGCACACTAGGTTTAAGATCAGCCATCCAATTCCAGGCACTTGGAAAATTTACATTACCAGTGTCTTGCGGTAAATGTTTAGGTGTAAAAATACCTTCAATATGAATGCCAAACAGTCCAGGTGCAACAGTTTTGGTTATAGCACCCGGCGTTATTGTAATATCTTTATTTACATCAAATAATCGAAGTGCCAAGGTGTCGTTTAATGTATCGCTTCCAGCCGTTGTCGTGTCATCGTACAAAACAAATAGGGTATCTAAACCTGCAAAATTAAGCGCTATAGTGTCACCAATTTCATAACTACTTGATGTGTCAATAATTTCTGGTAACGAATCTGGTTGTATTAGCAAATTATTTTCAATGGAGTTGTTTGTTAAATTAAAAATAGAATTCGTGTTGCTGCCTGCAAATGCTAATGCTAAAGAAACAAATAAAATCGAAAAAAGTCCAATTTTATTGTGAGTAATAAATGTGTTTTTGATTTTCATACAATTAAAATTAAGCGTTAATTAAAATAAATAATTTGTAGTATGAAAACACATCGTCGTCTGCGTTTATTTAAACTAGAAAACGAAATTCGTCTGGGTAAGACTTTGCTTATAATATCGTGAATGCCCTTGTAAGCCATTGGTTATAACTAGTTTATTTGCGCAACTCAATCACCCAAATCCACCTAATTTTGGAGGGATTGGAATATAAAATTCCAAATATTCTACTTCATAATTTTATCCTTATAAATGTAATAAATAAGCAGCATACCGGTAAACAAAGCGTTACAAATTCACGGTTTTCCGTTAACCGACAAATGTCACAATTTAGAATAATCTTATATTCCAAGTGGCTATTAAATGGCAATTACAGGCTGTAAAGTTACTATTTCACTCTTTTATATTGTCACAAACCATTTGTCAACCTTACGCAACTAAAATGGTATAGTTTCAAAAAACACGCTAAATTTTAGTAATCTACAAGCCAATTGAATTACACTCGAAGGATGTTTTTAGCCCTTCAGTTTTAACTTAATGCTATGCCCTTTTAATTAAACTTTTATTCCTTTATAAACCTAAAATATTGGATATCGTCATTATTATGTATGCCGAGTATATACATACCACTTTCCAATGCACTTATATTTAAGGTATAAGGAAAACTTGTAATTAGGTATTGCGATAACAACTGATTAGTAATATTATATAAATAAATTTCTACAACCTGATTTTGTGTGGAACTTGAAAAAAGTTGTAATTCGTTTTGGGCCGGATTAGGGTAAATGGCAAACGTTTCATTTTCCAACATAACAATACCTGATTTATCTATAAAGTAACACTCCGATGTATCGGTACATAAACCATCATTAATAATGAGAGCATATAAACCTGTTACATCAGGTTCAAAGGTTTGGTTGGTAGCATCCGGTATTGGTGCGAAATTATTTTCACAATCTACCCACTGATAACTTGCAGCAGCATTATTGGCGGTGAGGGTAAATTCTGTTGCAGTTACTCCTGCGTCTACTGTATGAAAAGTAAGCGTAAGTTCTACTATCGAATCACAGTTGTCCTGTGAAAGTAAATTGGCATAATATAATCCGGGAGAGGATAATGTACTACCATTAAAAACATAGGTCTCCCCTTCGCAAAATTCAGCTTCAATTGTAGATGTGAATGTTGGATGCACCGTTAAATCGGTGAGTATAACACTATCACAACCAAATATATTCGCAAAATTATCGATATATAATCCTGTGGTGGTATACGTGTTATCACCAACGGTAACAACTTCACCTTCACAAATATTTACCATATTAGTAATATATTGTGCAGGGTTAACATTCATAATATTTGTGGTGACTATACTGTCGCAACCAAATGATGAAATGAGTGTATCTATATAAATACCCACTGCATTGTAGTTATTCCCGTTTACTGTTACAAAATCACCTTCGCAGATTGAAAATTCCTGTGAGGCAGCTAGAATAGGCAATTCATCTAATAAGGTATTATGCGTGGAATTGGTAATTATCGGTTCATTAAAATCAAAATAAATAGCCGCATTATTATCAATTACCGAAAAATTAGCGAGACCAGGAAGTGGTAAAATTTCAAAAATCACATAACCATGACTTTCAATTTCGTTGGCGCCACTATCCGGTAAATAAATATTATCGAATTTAAATTTTAATACATTATCAGGAAGTAATTCAGTAACCATAGCATGACTTGAAGCTACAATTTTAAATGTATTGATATCGAGTAATGTGCTCAGTGTATCAAGAATAAAAATATTTATGGCTTCAGCAGTTCCGGTATTTTGGAATCGGATGGTATAGGTAAGTGTATCGGTGTTAAGTATATAACCATCATCACAAATTCCCTGAGGATAAATGGCTTTATCGTTCGGGTCATACGAACCGATTATTGGTATTACATAATGTTTGAAGTTATTGCCGGGAAATACATCATCCATGGCCGGTCGCACAGCTGAATTGATGGAAATTAAATCATCCAATTGTCCAAAAATACTAGTAATGACTGTTATATGTGCAGTGACATGTGGATCACCAAATTTCAAATCGGTAAATAACCATCGCAATGTATCACCAATAATAATATCCGGTGCGGGAGTTGCATCAACATAATTCAATTCTATGGGCAACACAACATCTACATAACCGGTAGTTGCCTCACAACCATTATTAAAAACATCAAGCCAAATATTGCTTTCAAAACCGGGTCTTATATCTCCAAAAATTAAATTTGTTTTTAAATCAAATCCGTCAATTACAGTTGGTCCGTTTACAAAATATTTCGAAGTATGCACACAACCTATTGCATCTGTAACTTTAAATTGTATCAATCCGCCCACAGGTGTTGTGGCAACTGAGTCGTAGGTTATCGGGATGGTGTTCCATACATAAGTATAAGGCGCATGTCCACCGTCAGCATGTCCTGCGAGTAGTGCGGAACTTCCACATAAAACATCTCCAACTGTGTCAGTAATTAAGGTGAGGGTTGAGCAATAATCTTGTGTTAATTTCAAAACAAATATATCATCAGCTTCACAGGTTAATGGAAAATTAGCCGGTCCCGGGTCAAAATCTACGGTATTATCAAAATATCCGGTTGCATAAATAGTAAAAAGACTATCCACAAAAATACCTTTTCCATAATCGCTTCCAACACCACCAATTTTAGTTGCCCAAATAAAATTGCCATCTGCATCCCATTTACAAATAAATCCATCAGTTAAATCTGCAGTCAGATTAAATATTGCCGGACTCGGATCAACATCTATTGTGCCATTAAAATATCCTGTAAAATAAATATTGCCCATAACATCAACAACACCTTCATACGGAATATCGTCGGCCAATCCTCCAATAGATTTTGCCCATAACAATAAACCATCAGCATCGTATTTGGCCACCATGATATCCGATGCGCCCACCGAAGTGAGTTCGTAAACACCGGCATTGGCATCAGCATCGAAAACATCTTTAAAGTCGGCAAATACAATAATATCATTGCCATCGGTAACCACCGATTTAGCCATAACATCATTATCACCAACAAGATGATTTACCCAAATAAAATTTCCATCGCTGTCAAGTTTTGACACAAATGTCTCAAAATCTGTTATACCATCCGAAGTTAAAATATATTCTTCAGGGCCCGGGTCATAATCACCCGTGCCAGAAAAATAACCTGAAGTAATAATATTTCCATCAATATCTCTTGTAAGGGAAAAACAATGATCTACGTAGTTACCACCTAACTTTTTTGCCCAGATATAATTGCCATCCGTATCATATTTTGCAATATAAACATCATCAGCACCGCTGCAATACAAAGTGGCTTCACCGGGACCCGGGTCGAAATCTGTTGCTTCACTAAAATAACCTGCTACATAAATATTGGCTTCTTCATCAAGCACAATTTGTTGACCAAAAAGATTACCCATTGAAATACCACTCACGTTAAATGCCCAGACAAAGCTGCCGGCGTAATCTAATTTCAATAAAAACATATTAGCAATAAATGCTTCCGAAAAATCGTTATAGGAGGAAGTAATGTTAAAAGTACCTGGTCCCGGGTCAAAATCGACAGTATGTGAAAATCGACCGGTTACATATATATTTTGTTCAGCATCTAATGCCAGCGCATGAGCACCCTGATAACCATCGCCGCTAATTTTTTTTGCCCATACGAAATTTCCCTCTGCATCCAGTTTAGAAATAAATATATCATTTTCTAATATATCAGTCCCCAATTCAGGACTGCACGACAAATTGAAAATTCCGGGGCCCGGGTCAAAATCTACCGTTCCACGAAACCAACCTGCAGTATAAACATTTCCGGCGGTATCTGTAATAATTGCTTCCGTTATCTGCGCATTTAAACCACCAATTTGTTTAGCCCATTCAAATTCCTGGCTGTATGTTTCAATGGATAATAAATAAAAAATAAGGAGGATTACTATTTTATTTTGCATGGTGTTTAATGGGTTTCAAGTTTAACAAAAACGATGCATTGAATATTATTATGGTGTTCATTTTGCGGTGTCCGGCAATATTCATCGGGGCATATTTTTGTGTTGGTGTTAAATTAAAAATGGTAATTATAGGTTAATATTTAAAATTTGCCGATTTATCAAATTTTCATCCTCAGGATAAATAATTTTTCAATAATAACTACTACTATTTGTTTTATTCAAAAGGCTTTTAGGGATATATCCCTATAAAATTAGCAATTTCTTATGTTTTCGCCAAAAGCAATGTTAACGCCAACATACGTTGTTGCAAAGCTGATAGCAAAAATCAAGGAAATAAAATT
>DAORKJ010000078.1:16898-18502 GCA_035439505.1 Chitinophagales bacterium | reverse complement strand
TGAAAAGCTATTTTCGATTTTTCATCCGGCAGTTCAGCCTTGTTGAAATCCTTTTGCAATAACTCAGCAGCGAGCTTGTATTTTTTTAATGTATAAGCTGTTTGACCGTCCTGTATGTTTTCCTGCACCTGACAGGCAGTAAAAAACAAACTAATTGCACTTAATATCAGTATTCTCCACTTCATAAATATCAAGTAAAGTTATAAAACGAATATATAACACGATTGGTATATCTGTATAAGTTTTGTAAAATCTCCATTTCGGCTTAATTTCATCATAAATACAGCAAAAATCATTCTATGAAACTATTTTTTACCCTTTTAGCAGTAGGAACTTCTTTTTTTGTTGCCGCTCAGACTAAAATTGATGTAGTGCTTGTCGCCGAAGGATTTGACGAACCGGTTGATATTACACATGCAGGCGATGAACGTTTGTTTATCGTTGAACGTTTGGGTAAAATAAAAATATTATATCCCGACAACTCGGTTGCCACTTTTCTCGATTTAACCAATATTGTTGGGGCAACCGGTGGTGAACAGGGCTTGCTGGGACTGGCTTTCCATCCAGATTATGCTTCCAATGGATACTTTTATGTGAACTATACCGATTTTGCCGGGGATACACATATTTCGCGGTTTACAAGATCAATCGGCTATTCTGAGAAGGCGGACAGCACTTCAGAAATGAACCTGCTTTTCATGGACCAGCCGGCATCTAATCACAATGGAGGCGATTTAAACTTCGGTCCGGATGGGTATCTCTATATTTTTATGGGTGATGGCGGTGGAGCCGGGCATAATCGCTCTCAGGATATCACCGACAATAAATTGGGCAAAATTTTGAGAATTGATGTCGATGGCGGTTCTCCTTATGCCATCCCTGCCGATAATCCTTATGTGGGGGTTGATGGAGATGATGAAATTTGGGCAATTGGTTTACGCAATCCCTGGAGAAGTAATTTCGACAGACTAACCGGTGATTTATGGATTGGAGATGTTGGGGCAGATAGTTGGGAAGAAATTGATTTTATTGCCAACGATACTTCTGAGTTTATGAATTTTGGTTGGAAATGTTATGAAGGTAATATGCTGCGCGAAGGCACTTTATGTGATACGATAGTTCCGGATTTTGATTTCCCGGTTTTCGTGTATCCGCACGATATTAATACAGGCGGTTTTGCCATCACCGGAGGATTTGTTTACCGAGGAAGTGAATTTCCTGCGCTTTATGGAAAATATATTTTTTGTGATTATATCAGTGGCAATTTTTGGTCGTTATCGCCTGATGGATTAGGTGGATATGCAACCATATTTTACGATTATGTAATAGACCATATTACCTCCTTTGGTGAAAATATTAATGGCGAAATTTTTGCCTGCATCAACGACAACGGAAATATTTACCAGGTTGTTGATGCCTGTCAAAATTTTACAGCAACATCATCAATAACACATGCTAATGCAGCTACAATTAATAATGGCGCAATAGATATTACGGTAAGCAATGGAACGGCACCATATACTTTTTTATGGAGCAATGGAGCGACAACACAAGATATTTCAGGGCTAAGCGCCGGCACATATACAGTCGATATTACAGACAAT
>DAORKJ010000078.1:0-16798 GCA_035439505.1 Chitinophagales bacterium | reverse complement strand
ACATTTAAAATAAGAAATAAATGTCCGGGTGCACCTGGAAGTTTTACTGCCAATGGGAATTTTATTACCCTGCCTTTAAAAACAGAAGCAATAATTGAGGATATAAATGTGTTCCCTAATCCTGCAATTGATTTTATTACAATTTTAAATGCAAACGAACCCACTACACTTAGTATTTATAGCTACAATGGAGAATTGGTTGGAACATATCAGATAAATGGTGAATTAACAATAAATATTGGTCATTTATCAAATGGTATTTACCGGTTTTATTTTCAAGAATTGTCAATTGCAAAAACAATAATTATTTTACACTAAATAGTTATCATGCTATTTGCATCCTAAATAATAAGCATACATTAAATTGATATCAAATTTAGTGTGGTGCATTTTTTGGGTAAAACTGATTTATTGTAAACCCTATGTCTAACGGGATGCACAGAAATTTATTAACAACTGTTATTTTGTAATAGGAATGCTCTCCGGCAGACAATTAATAAAAAAATAACTATGTTATTTTGTTGGGATTGTTGATTAAGTATAATTATTTTTAATATTCAAACAATACTCAAATGAAAAAATTCAATTTACTCCTGTTGTTGTGCATTTGTTTAATCGGCAATGCCAAAGCAACAATACACATTATTAATGTGTCTAATTTTGTTTTTACCCCAAATGCGCTTACCGTAAACTGTAATGATACCATTCAATTTCATCGAGTAAATGGAACGCATCCTGTAATTTCTGAAACAGGAACCTGGGCTACTTTTACAATGAGTGGGGCACTAATTAATCAAAATATTGTTATTGCCACTGCTGGTACTTATCCGTATTATTGTGATTTCCATGGTGGAGCCGGTGGCATTGGAATGGCAGGAACAATTACCGTTACCTGTGCACCTCCAACTTGTAATACTCCAACGGGAGTTACAAGTTCAATGATCACTTCAACGTCAGCTAAAATTTCATGGAGCCCTGTTGTTGGTGCAACAAAATACCAAATTCAATATCGCGCTGTTGGTGCCCCAACTTGGTTAAAGAAAAATGCTACAACATCCAGTAAAACATTAACAGGTTTAACTCCAAGCACTACCTACCAATATAAAGTAAAAACTATTTGTGCAGCAGGAAGTAGTCCATTTTCAATAACACAAACCTTTTCTACAACAGCGCTTGTAGGTGATGAAGATAATAACAAAGAGAACATCAATATACATGAAGAACATGTAACACAAATGGGTGTTTATCCAAATCCAAATAATGGTGAATTTCAAGTAGTTATGATGCATGTGCATCAGGATGATGTGAAAATTCAAATTTATGACATGACAGGCAGATTATTGCTGGAGCAACCTGCAACTATCATGGATATGGATTTCGTAGAAAATATTAAAATCCCTGCAGGTTTCAAAGGAAATGCAATTGTAAAAGTAACAGTTAATGGGAAAGATTACACTAAAGACATTGTTGTGCAATAATATCATTTAATCGATATAAAAAAGGCGGTTTGCATATTTTGTGAACCGCCTTTTATTTTATAAACCATCTGTCAAAAATACGGTTGCATTGCCTCTGGTAAATAACCTTAGGATAATGAGTTGCCCTTCAAAAATATATGTATATATAGATAATTTGATTTTTTCACTATACCTCCTTATCTTCGACTATATTATTTCAGGAAATACATCACACCGTAATATAATTAACGTTCACTCTTAAAATTTTTTTATGCAAAACAAATTACGCAATTTATGCACCATTGCTGCCTTTAGCGCATCCGCAATGGTTTTTGCCCAGCCTGCACATCCTGTGCTGGATGTGGAATTGGTGCCTTCACCAGGATTTAATGGACCGGTTGATATTGCCAATGCAGGCGATGACAGATTATTTATCGTTGAACAAGATGGTTATATCCGCATTTTAAATACGGATGGCACCTCATCATTATTTTTGGATATTGATTCTAAAGTAAAATCAACAGGTGGTGAGCAGGGTTTACTTGGTCTGGCTTTCGACCCAAATTATGCTGCAAACGGTTATTTTTATGTTAACTACACCAATAATACCGGAACAGGAAACACCGTAATTGCCCGTTATTCAAGAAATGCCATCAATCCTAATATTGCTGATGTTGGCAGTGAAGTAATTCTGATGACCATAGTTCAGCCTTTCACTAATCACAATGGTGGAAATTTGGAATTCGGTCCAGATGGTTATTTATATATCGGCACCGGTGATGGTGGTAGTGGTGGTGATCCGGGCAATCGCGCTCAGGATATTACCGACCAGTTACTCGGAAAAATGTTGCGTATCGACGTGAGCACAGTTCCATATTCAATCCCTGCTAGTAATCCATTTGTTGGTATTACCGGTGATGATGAAATTTGGCATGTGGGTTTAAGAAACCCTTGGCGTTTTTCATTCGACCGCGAAACAGGCGATTTATGGATTGGTGATGTTGGTCAGGGTGCATGGGAAGAAGTTGATTTTCAACCTGCAAGTTCAACCGGTGGCGAAAACTGGGGATGGCGTTGTTACGAAGGAAATGCAACTTACAATACAGCAGGTTGTGGTGCTATTGGCACATATGATTTTCCGGTTTATGCATTCAACCATACATTTGGTGCAGGTGGTTTTGCTATCACAGGCGGTTATGTTTACCGCGGTACACAATTCCCGGGAATGGTAGGCTATTATATTTATTGTGATTATGTAACAGGAAATTGGTGGACAACCACAAGCGATGGCGTTGGTGGTTGGAATACTGCTATGAGCGATTTTGCTTTAGATGGCATTGCCACTTTCGGTGAAGGAAATGATGGCGAAATTTATTGCGCATCGTTGAGTTCAGGTGAAATTTATCATGTAATAGATGCTTGCTCTAATATTAATTTAGATTTTGTTGTTACAGATAATGCTGCACCAACAACAACAAACGGGTCAATTAATTTAACTGTAACCGGTGGTTTAGTACCTTATACTTATGATTGGTCAACAGGTGCTACAACACAAGATATTTCATCATTAGGTTCAGGTAATTATTCTGTTACTGTAACTGACGGACAAGGTTGTGTGGTAACAGACGAAACATTTGTTGATGATAATTGCACTGCAGCAACAGGTTTAGTTGTAACAGGTGTAACTGCCACAACTGCAACTATCGATTGGGATGATGTAGGTGCAACAAGTTATAAAGTTGCTTACAAACCAGCAGGTCCCGGAACATTTATTTCAGTTAATGCTGCAACTTCAAATAAAACATTAACAGGATTAACACCAAATACAACTTATACTTACAAAGTGAGAAATAAATGCCCTGGTGCTCCGGGTAATTTTTCTACCAACGGTGTGAATTTTACTACGTTGCCACTTCGTGAAGGTGATGTTGAACCACAATTAGAAATTTTCCCTAATCCGGGAAGTGGTGTATTTTATATTGATGGTGTTGAAGCAGGTGCTACAGTAAATGTATTTGACCTTTCAGGAAAACTTATTATAACAAATACAATAAGCGACGAAGCAATTGTCGACCTGACCGGTTATGCCGATGGTATTTATTTGGTTGAAATATCTAAAAATGATATTCTGCTTGCGAAAGAAAAAATAATATTAGCCAGATAAAAAATAAACTTATAAAAAAACCGCGCTACAACTTGCAGCGCGGTTTTTTTTATGATAATAATAATGGCTTGACAATCTCTGTCCATAGCCTGTATCCCTTTCTGTTCATATGTAATTTATCCTCAAAAAACAATCCGCTGTCAGGTTGTCCGTCAGGCAACAACATAGGAGAAAATACATCTGCATAAACGATATTTTTTTCTGTAGCAATAAAATCTTTTACCAACTGATTATAAGCATATATTTTGCTCATCATTTTTAATTTGGCGGGACTAGGTTTTAATCCAATATAAACAATTGGCGTTTCAGGATATTTATTTCTAATTAAGGTATAGAAAGTTTTAAATCGTTCAAAAACTTGTTCAGGTGTAATATTCGATTCATTCGCAAAATCGTTTTCACCGCAATAAATCACAAATTGTTTTGCATTGTGTTTTAATGCAATATCGTTGGCATAATAAATCTGATCTTTTAAAGTTGATCCGCCAAAACCTCTGTTTAAAACAGGATAACCTGTAAAAGAACTGTCCAAACCAATCCAATTTTTAATCGACGAACTACCTAAAAAAACGATAGGTTCTGCAGGAATTTTAGTTGTGTCATCAGCGTGACGATAATAATTTATTTCCGGCTCAAAATTTCCGGCACTTGGTTGCGCTGCAACATCACTTTGCACTTTAAATAACAATAGTAAGCTGACAATTTTAAGTTTCATTTGTCTGAAAAATTGGGATATTGGGCGCATTAATCTATCTTATCAAAAGGTATGCTAAATATAATAACTGTAAAAGTAGGACAAAAATTGTTGCTTTCAACACACAAAATAGCAGATTTGGCATGCAAAAAATGCAAAAACCGTCCGAAATTTTTAACATCTATTAACTTTTTGTCATTTTTTTGTTATTTTTAACTAAAATCCACATTTATGAATAAATGCTACTTAAAAAGTTTAACTGTTGCGATGCTGCTAAGCGGCAGCGCCTTGTATGCTCAAATAGATCCGCCTTGTATGGTGGCCGGAGCTGCGTTATGTGATAATTTTGATGCCTATACAGCAGGTGAGGCTTTAGGGCCGGGGGCTTCCTGGTGGTCAACTTGGAGTGGTACCGAAGGGGGGTCGGAAGATGCTTTGGTCAGTAACGACGTTGCTTACTCAGGAGCCAATTCTGCGCTTATTCCTGAAGGAGGAACCACAGATGCCATCCTGAAATTGGGCAATTTAACCACCGGAAAATATCACCTTACCTGGCAAATGTATATTCCTGATACAAAAATCGGGTATTACAATATTCAGGAATCTGAAACACCTGGTGTTGCCTGGAATTTGGAAGTATATTTCGGTAATGTAACTTCAGGAACGGGAGATATCATTGCTCCAACTACTGCTACATTTACCTATCCGGTCGGCGAATGGTTTGAGGCAGAACATATTATTGACCTCGATGCCAATACTATGGAAATTTATTATGATGGCGTGCTGGTTTTATCCTACGATTATCCCGGCAGTATCGGTGCTATCGATTTTTATTCGGCAGCTGCAAATAATAAATGTTATATCGATGATGTTGTGTTAATGGAAGAATTACCTGCGGAAGCTTGTGCTATTCCTGGTGCCATTTTCTGTGATAATATCGATACATACACTGCAGGTGATGCGGTTGGTCCTTATGCCGATTGGTGGAGTACCTGGAGTGGTGTTGAAGGTGGTGCTGAAGATGGTACTGTTTCCGACGCTTATGCTTACTCAGGTGAAAATTCTGTTTTAATTCCGGGAACCGGTACTACTGATGCTTTATTATTATTAGATAATATGGCATCTGGTATTAAACGTTTGGAATGGCAAATGTATATTCCATCTGGTAAGACTGCGTATTACAATATTCAGGAATCTGAAGTTGCAGGTATTGCATGGAATTTAGAATTGTATTTCGGAGATATTACTGAAGGTCAGGGTGAATTTACTGTTCCTGCTGCTGGACCAACATTTACTTATCCTGTAGATGAATGGTTTTTAGTAGAACATATTGTTGACCTCGATGCCGATAATATCAAAGTATATATTGATGGTGTTATGGTTTTAGATGATGTATATACAGGCAGTTTGGGAAGTATCGATTTCTTCTCATGGTCTGCATCAAATACTTATTATTTAGATGATATATTATACATCGAAGAAGAAGTTGTAGTGGTAGAACCTTGTGCTATTCCCGGCGCTATTTTCTGCGATAATATAGATACTTATACTGCAGGTGATGCTGTTGGTCCTTATGCCGATTGGTGGAGTACCTGGAGTGGTGTTGAAGGTGGTGCTGAAGATGGTACTGTTTCCGACGCTTATGCTTACTCAGGTGAAAATTCTGTTTTAATTCCGGGAACCGGTACTACTGATGCTTTATTATTATTAGATAATATGGCATCTGGTATTAAACGTTTGGAATGGCAAATGTATATTCCATCTGGTAAGACTGCGTATTACAATATTCAGGAATCTGAAGTTGCAGGTATTGCATGGAATTTAGAATTGTATTTCGGAGATATTACTGAAGGTCAGGGTGAATTTACTGTTCCTGCTGCTGGACCAACATTTACTTATCCTGTAGATGAATGGTTTTTAGTAGAACATATTGTTGACCTCGATGCCGATAATATCAAAGTATATATTGATGGTGTTATGGTTTTAGATGATGTATATACAGGCAGTTTGGGAAGTATCGATTTCTTCTCATGGTCTGCATCTAACACGTATTATTTAGATGATATTTTATATATCGAAGAAGAAGTTGTTGTAGCAGAACCTTGTGATGTTCCGGGAGCTGTATTCTGCGATAATATGGATACTTATGAAGAAGGTGCTTTAGGCCCAAATGCTGACTGGTGGAGTACCTGGAGCGGTGTTGAAGGTGGTGCTGAAGATGGTTTAGTGAGCTCAGATTTTGCAGCATCTGCACCAAATTCTGCATTAATTCCTGAAGGTGGTGTTACTGATGTTATTTTAAAATTAGGAAATTTATCATCAGGAAAATATAATTTATATTGGAATATGTATGTGCCATCAGGCAGTCATGCTTATTACAATATTCAGGAAACTGAAGTTCCGGGTGTTGCTTGGAATGCAGAATTATATTTTGGATTAGCTACACCTGGTGAAGGTGAAATTACTGTTCCGGCAGAATTAACATTTACTTATCCTCCTGATGCATGGTTCCTTATTGAACATATTATCGACATGGATGCCAATACTATTGAGATTAAACTTAATGGTACTGTAATACTAAGTGAAGTATATGAAGGAAATATGGGCGGTGTTGATTTTTATTCTATTGATGCACTCAACAGATATTATATCGATGATGTTGCATTAATGCCAATGGATCCTACAGATTTAAATACTTATTATCAGGATGCAGATAGCGATACTTATGGTAATGCAGATGTATCAATAACTGTTGCAGGTGATGCGCCAACGGGTTATGTAGAAAATAATTTGGATTGTGATGATACTAATCCTGATATTTATCCTGGAGCTACAGAAATATTGAATAATAAAGACGACGATTGTGATGAATTAATCGACGAAGGATTAATCAATATCGAGACATTAGCTGCAACTGGAATGGCTATTCAGGTTTATCCTGTTCCGGCAAATAATAATGTTACTATCGAATTAATGAGTTTAATGAGCGGCGAAGCTGCAACTTTCGAAATTTATAATACTACAGGTCAGGTTGTTTATACCGAACAATTGGTATTAAACACATCAACTTTAGTAAAACAAATAAATATCGAATCGTTAGGTTCAGGAATTTATATGGTAAAATTAACTTCCGGTGAACATACCGTAAACGGACAAATTATAGTTCAACACTAATAATAAAATCCATTTCACAAAGCCGCTGATATCCCTATCAGCGGCTTTTTTAATAACCTCCCCGAAACTTCCCGCCTCCCCGCCTTCCCGGCAAAAAAACTACCTACCTCCAAATAACCAGCTTAGCATCCTCCAACCCTATATAAGGCACAAACCCACATTCAACCCCATAATGTTCTTTCATAAACTCTCGGTAATTACTATAAAACGCTGCATCATTACTAATAAAAACCGCAGGTTTACCCACAATATCTATTGTAAGGTTTTGAATATTATTTTTCGCCAATAAACTATGGTAAGTAGGCGTATTAATAAACGAAGCCCCATCTATTAAATTATTCCCTATTATCCTCGGAGCAGGAGCAAACAACGAAGGCCGATGCAGCTGGTCAGAATAATCGATATCAATAAATAATGTTTCAGGATGTAATCCCACCAATTTAATAGCATTTTCATTTTTGGCAGTCAGCTCCTTGTGATAATTACTAATATTGCGATTGATACCGGTTTGCATAATTGCAATTACAAGTAAAAACAAACCTATCACTTTACTTTTTAACGATAAATTAGTTGTTTGTATACGATTACTTACCTCGTATAAAATCATCATCACCACGGTAAAACACAATGGTAAATACAAACGCAAAGGAAGTTTGAGGTAACTTGCCAGCAATAATAAAAGCAGATGAATAAAAACGGTATAAATAATAATTTTTTTTCTTTGTCCCACATTAGCGAATAAAAAACAAAACCCAATAATTACCAATAAAGCCCCATAAAATAAAAAAGATGTAGCATAATTAACTAATACATCAGCACCCTTAGGTAAATCCAGCACATTGGATTTTAAACCGGCAAGTTGTACAATTTTTTCCTGCGTAAATACTTTATCATCTGCCCAAAAGTAGGTGTTTAATAACTTGTAATCGGTAGTGGTTAAGTCCACCTGTTGCAAAGTGTTTGCTGACATTTCACTATCATAATCCAGAATTTTATGCGTAGCAAGTTGATATTGGATATAATTATGCGTAGATGAGATAGATGCATAACACTGCAGATTTACATATATTAGAAGCAACGGGAATAATAATGTTACACCATAAATAAAATGTTTTTTTGAAAACACAGGCTTGCGAAAATGATAAATTAAAACTGGTGCTGTTATAACTAATAATCCCACATAACTTTCCCAACGAACGAGGACACATAACAATAAAAAGCCCGTCATTTTTAAAATGGATAAAGGTTTGGTAGTATTATTTTTAATGAGATGCAAGAGGGTTAATAACCCGGCAATACCCGCTAAAAAGGCTGTGGAAGTAAATTGAATATTAATAATTACATACACTACAAATATGGCATATATCAGTATATACAAGCCGAAAAACAATCTTGAACTATTTGCTTTATTCAGCACATAGGTAATTTGCACAAAAGCCAACAGTTGAATACTATATAGAAACAGTGGATACCAATTAATTCCCGGAAACCGCACAAACAACCATTTTAAAAAGACCCCTTCCAAATAATTCGAAAACACCAGATATTGCGAAGGCTCTCCATTCAATGTGCCTGCAGCAATATAATTCATCATCGTATCGTCACTGGTTTCATAACTTGGATGAAATACAACCAATACCACAGCAAATAGCGCTATAACAATGGCGATAGCGTATTGGGTGGGGATGGAGGTTTGGAGGGGCTTCAGATTCACAATTTCAGTTTAAAATTATTAAAAATTGCTGATAAGGTATCTGAATATGGTTGGCCTTTTTGATAATATTAAGTTTATATCCCATTTATGATTATAAACAATATTTTTTTATGTTTGTAGACAGAAAACAATTAACTACACATCCTACTTTTAATTTATTACTATGAAAACTTCAAACAAACGCACCTTTTTTATTCAGTTGGCTATTTTTTTTATAATTGGGATTAGTGGCATTTCATATTCCTATACACAGCCTGTTATCAACTACGGTATCTACCCTTTAGTGGGTGAATCTTATAATCTCAATAGGTTTGAAGCCACTGCTTTCGATCCGAATTTGGCTGGGGCAAATGTTACTTGGGATTACGCTGATGCTGATTTTCCGGAAGATGCTTATTCCGGCGAGGGAAGTATTGCAGAGGCTGTTAATTTGGATGCGACATTTTGCGATTTATCGGAAATTCTAACTGGAAATATAGGTTATTTTTACGAGGACATTGATGCTTTGAGCTACTTTGTCAAAACGTATAACACGGATAAAATTTCAGAAGAAGGTTTTAAATCCTGCATGACAGAGTATGGTAGGTTGAACATTTATACCAATCCTAAAGATTACCTTTTGTTTCCAATGGAATATGGCGATTCTTTTTCAGATTCATTTAGTGCATTGACGGAGGGGTATTCACCATTTGATACTTCATATGGATCATTTACAGGCGATATTACGGTTGAATATGATGGTTATGGAACACTAATTTTGCCATTTATAACCATACCTAATGTTATGCGGATTAAAACGCATCAGGTAATAGATTATTTACCTTCCGGAACTTATACAATAACTGATGGTTGGTATTGGTATAATACTGCTACAAAGGGAGAAATATTTGGTTATGTGGAACTTTTTAATAGCGATGGGCCAGACTCAGAAACATTTATTTTAAACCAAAATATTAATCAATTAACAAGTATTGAAATGCCAATTTCAATTCCGGAAATTGAAGTTTTTCCTAATCCAAATACAGGTAGCTTTAATATACATTTTTCTGATAACACTGACCGGTTAGTCCAAATCAATGTTTTTGACTTAACCGGCAGATTAATTTATAATTCATCTGTTTATGCTAGTAACTTTGCCTCCCAGGTCAGTTTGCCTGATAACTTTTCAGGTTTAGCAGTTTTAACTGTCAATGATGGAGTCTCAGTAAAATCTGTGGAAATATCTGTTGTAAAATAACTTTTCGCAGGTTATTGAATATAACTTATTGACAATAAAAAATAACTCATATATTGAAAATTGTTATAGGTATTGTGGTTTTCTATATTATGAATTAACATTTTATTGAATGATTAACGAATAACTGGACGAATTTGAGCCTTCCAATAATGTTATTAAATAAATACCAGGCAATAGTTTTGATACATCATTACTTTTATTGTAAGCAGTATTGAAAGAGCATATAAAATGATTTGTATCGTCATAGATATTAACCTGGATTGTTGTATTTGAATTAGAGCTATTAGCAAATTGAAAACTAGTTGTACTTGGATTAGGAAAAATTTTGATTTCTGTTTCCTCAAATAAACTAATTAGTGATGGAGCGCCTGATAAATACCGTAACACGAATACTTCATAACTAGAATAATTACCAGCCACAACAATTTTATCATCAGCTTGAATTGCGATAGCAATTGCGTTTAAATCTTGGCCATTTATTAAAGTAATAATGGAGCCGCCATCTCCGAATTCAAAATCAATAGTGCCATCTGGTTTATATCTTGAAAGTGTTACTTCATTGTCTCCACCCGCTAAAATTTTATAGCCCAGCATAGTAATTTTACCATCAGAAGTTAATTCAAAATCAGTAAATGGACTCCCACTGCCTCCAAAATCTATGATTTTTATTCCATCGGTTGCAAAGGTAAGGTCAATTGTTCCATCTGATTTAAATTTAGATAATATCATTACATAGTTTCCCCAATTGTCGGAATTTCCAGCGGCAATAATAGCGTTATCATCTAAAACCTCAATTTTGCTTATAGCATTTGTGAAGCCAGTTTCGTGAGCATCAAAATTTGTAATACCATCAATACCAAAAGTTAAATCTAAACTTCCATTTGAATGGAATTTCATCATTTTAAACTTGCCAAAAGAAGAACCACCTCCAACAATAATATCGCCTTCAGAAGTAAGGTCAACTGTATTTGCACCAAAATCTGAACTGGTAAGAAAACCATCATCATCAAAGGTATTATCTATACTGCCATCAGTATTAAAACGAGCCAGCAATAAATCATTAGATAATCCGAAATAGGAAGAACCGGCGCAAACAAATTTACCATCGGGTAGGAGACATACATCAAAAAATGAGGCGGGGTTTGGAATAAGCATGTTAACGGAAAATCCATCCACACCAAAACTCAAATCCAAGGTACCGTCAGCATTGTATTTTAACACCACAGGATATCCTGATAATCCATCATCATATTGTCCAACTACAAGTATTTTTCCATCAGGGAGTAAGGTAGCCGCATAACAATGTAAATAAGTATCTGGTTCGCCAATTGATGTTTTAACAAAACCGCCATCGCCAAAGGATTCGTCAATACTCCCATCATTATTTAAACGCGTTATATTAATTGAACCGAATGATAAAATCTCATTTCCGATAATTAATATTTTCCCATCTGGCTGTATTAAGGTGGAGGCAAGGCCATTATTATCATCATCATATGGGATTACAGCTATTCCATCGTCACTGAACGAATTGTCCAGGGCACCTGTAATTTGGGAATAAGCATTATTGAATGAAAAATTACAAAAAGTAATAAGGGCAATCAAGCTGCGTTTCATAGGTGGATTTTAATTTGTATGATAAAGTTAATTATATTATAATGATGTGCAAAGTTTCAATGGGGGTTTTTACCAGATGATTAGTTATCTCAAATTCGTAAAAAGAACCTAAAAATTGCATGGATTTTAAAAAAAACGGAATTCAAATTCTCTTGCTATCGGTAAGTATTTAAATAATTTCGTATTACCAGCAAGCCTATTCAATTTCATTTAAAACGTGGGCTATGCAACTCTTTAGTTGCAATCATAGAATACTAATTAACCAAAATATAATTTAGGAAATAATATTATTGGCTCAGTAAGGAAACTTATCTTTCTATCCCCAAAATTTTTTATCTTTCCATTAAAATCACATATTATGAAAATGAGCACAATTGGATGGATCGGGTTGGCCATTGGACTAATTGGCGGACTTGCAGGGCTGGCAGTTGGCATTATGGCTGCACCTGTGGAGGGTTCTATTTTTGGTGTTGTTTTTATTGGTATATTTTTTCTTATTTATTGGTTTTTTTTCCGGCCTATGATAACGGCAAACCGTATTTTAAAAACCGGGGAACAGCGCAACGGAAAAATTTTGGAAGTATGGGATACCAATGTCACCATAAATAACAACCCACAAGTAGGATTATTGGTGGAAGTGAAAGATAAATACGGGAAAACATATCAGACAAAAACCAAAATGGTTATTTCCCGATTACAAGTTGGCGATGTGCGTCCCGGGCAATTAGTAACGGTTCGTGTGGATCCACAAAATGAACAAAAAATTGCAATTGAATCATTCGGTGCAACTGGTGATGCAAATTATACTAAAAATGAATATGAAGACGACCTGCAGCAAATTCTCGGTCAAATAGATAAAGAAAATAAAGAAATTTTATTGTCCGGTATATCAGCTGAAGCAAAAGTTGTCGGTTATTACGACCTCAATATAAAAGTGAATGGCGACAACCCTATGGTAATGTTATTTCTTGAAATTTACCCCGGCTTACAAACCCCATTTTTTGCCGAAGCCAAAGGCGTAATTGCCGAGCAATCGGTATCAAAATTTCAGCCCGGAAATATGATTACAGTAAAATATGACCCTAGAAATACGTCAAGGGTGACGGTGGAGCATAGTTGAAATAATAAGAATTGATTTTTTTCCTGCAAATAGCAGAACCGCAACTTGCATTTCTAAACACTCCATAGGAGTGCTAGCCAAGTTAGTGGAAATAATTACGGCAAATAAATTGGTAGTTTATTTATTTTACTAAACTCACCAACGAAACAATTCTACTGGAAGCCGAATTGATATGCAGCAAATAATTTCCTGTGCTCAGGTATTCAGGAAAGGTAAAATGTATTTCATTTTTCCCGGGCGCTAAAATTGCATCTTCAATTATTTCAATTCGTTTGCCATAAATATCCGTTAATTCAATTAAACAACTTGAATTTTCAAGATTATCAATTACAATTGATAGATTTCCATCAGTTGGATTAGGAAAAATTTCGAATACCGGAACATTAACATTGGATACTGAAAGCGTTTCTGCAGGAACCGGAAAAACTCTTGCAATAAACCCTGCAAAATCGGTGCCGTCAAAATAGCTTCCTGTTGCTAATATCTTGTCATCATTTTGAATAGCCAAGGCTGTCGCGAAGCAATCCTGCTCTCCATAGTCAAACACCAATTTACCATCTCCATTAAATTCATTGTCCAGAATTCCATCCTGTGTGAAGGATGCTATTGCTATTTGAAAATCAAAATCCACATAAACTTTACCGGCAGCAACAATTTTTCCATCCGACAATAATCCAATTTGCTTGATATAACTTTCTTCTGGAAATGAAGTTATATTATATCCCGTTCCATTAAAATCCAGGTCCGGTGACCCATCATCCAGCAGTCGAACCAGTGCAAAGTTCATAGTTACGCCATTATTTACTGCCCCTGCAGCAAGTATTTTACCATCAGGTTGTATCAATACATCATTTAACACTTCACCACTCAAACCACCGAAGTCGTAAAAAGCTTTTCCATCACCATCAAATTCAGAATCAAGTGCTCCGTTAGGTAAATACCTTACAACCACAAAACTATCTGCCGCACTCATATTAACACCAACAACTACTAATTTTCCATCATCCTGTAAGGCAATATCATATATTATGTCAAATGATGATTCATCGAGATCGGTTACAACCTTGCCATCATCATCGAAACTTTCATCAAAAGTTCCATCTGCATTTAATCTGGCTATTGCAAAATCATATCCGGATTCACCCCAAACAGTTCCACCTAACACTATTTTTCCATCTGGTTGTATTGCTACAGCATAAGCACCGCCATAATCACTGTCGGCATCGAAGGCGAAGGCAAGTTTGCCATCACCACTGAAACTACTATCTAAAGTTCCATCAGGATGGTAACGTACAATACCAAATTCAGTCAGGTCGCCAAAGGGAATACTTATTCCGGCAACAACAATTTTATTATCGGGTTGCAAGGCAATATCTTGTGGTATGTCTGCTGCACCAACATTAGTCCAAGTAAATCCATCGTGATTAAAACTAGTATCAACAGAACCATCAGTGTTAAATCGGAAAACGGAAACACGTATATTATTTTCTACCGCAATTAATATTTTTCCATCAGGTTGCACAATAATAGCATTTGACTCCTCCTCGCCACTGTCAAATGTGGTGACTATACCATCAGTACCGAAATCAGGGTCAAATTCGCCTGGTGATTGGGCGATTAAGCTAATGAATGGGTAAAAGAGTAGGAGGAAGGTAAAAGTGAGCAGCGTTTTCATTTGTAGATTTTTATCAAAATTAATAAATTTTTTATAGCAATAACGGCAGGTGATTTGGGTTTCAACGGAGGTAAGGACTGCTACCGCTTTCCTCCCTAATGGGTGCAGTTATGGTACTCACTGAATCAAAAATAATTGTTCCTGTGACTACAAGTGATTTGAACGACCTACGACGGGAAATTTTATGGCTATCTTAAAAAATGAAGGTGGAGGCAACACTTTTTTGAAGGTTGGAATCTGCTAACTGGCCAAAACGAGGAATTGTTATCATTAAAGAAATATAAAATAAAATTTCAAAAGAAAATATTTTATGATTTATTACAACTTCAAACTTGTACTCGCGGATTAATGCTGAATATTTATTGCTATACTAACTTTAGCATTTTCAGTCTCAATTAATAAATAGTAAATACCTGATGCAATTTCACTAGGTAAATGTAGAAATTCATTACATATTCCCTGGTTGTAACTTACATTTTGCATGTAATTTTTTACCAAGCTTCCATCCAAATTGATTAATGAAAGTGAAATATTTTCACTTTGTTTCAAGGTGAACGATAATTTTACGTATTCTGTTGTGGGATTGGGATAGATTATAAATTGATTTGCTTGATTAAAATCTAGTATTCCAACCTCAAGATCTGTCAATATTTTCACTATTTTAATAAAATGGACAGGTTATAACCTGACAAATAGTTTGCATAAGTCAGGATATTACCTTACTTTTGTTCTATTAAGTCAGGAAATAACCTTACAAATGAACAAAAGAAACCTTCTCAAGCAGCAATTGAACACCAAAATGGCCGTATACGCCACTTTGAAGCATGTAGCCATTCCTCCAACCGGTTGGATTAAAGCTATTCGCAATGCCTTAGGCATGTCAATGCAGCAACTCGGCAACAAATTATCGATTACAAAACAAAGTGTGCAGGAGATTGAACAAAGAGAACGGGAGGGTAGCATTACCATCAAATCCTTGAAGGAGGTTGCAAATGCCATGGACATGCAATTAGTATATGGTTTTGTTCCTAATGATGGTTCGTTAGATGCGCTTATTGACCGAAAGGCAAAAGAATTAGCCAGGCAGATAGTAATGCGCACTTCAAATACAATGAAACTTGAAGACCAACAGAACTCAGCTGGGCGGCTTGAAAAAGCGATTAATGAAAGGACTATTGCCATAAAGAATGAAATGCCTAAAATATTATGGGACTAACACCGGAATATATTGAAGGCCAAACTCCCTTGGATGATGATGAGCAGGAAGGTCTTCTAATAACAACCATTGCAACCCGCGGTGAATTAGATGAATTTGAGCAGCTAAATATTGAAGAAGCTATTATTTGGTCCTTACGCCGTCCATTTAAATTAGAAGATGTATTTACCGAATCATTTATTAAAACCTTACACATAAAAATGTATGGTAATGTTTGGCAATGGGCAGGCGAATTTAGAAAATCAAATAAAAATATTGGTGTCGACAAATTTGAAATCTCGGTTGAGTTGAATAAACTGTTGAACGACACTATTTATTGGATTGAAAATAAAATATTTGAACCCGACGAAATTGCCATCCGATTTAAACATCGACTAGTCAGCATTCATTGTTTCCCAAACGGAAATGGAAGACATAGCCGACTGATTGCCGATATTATTATTGAAAAAATTTTCAAGCTAAATGTTTTTTCCTGGGGAGCAAATAATTTGACACATGCCGGTGAAGCAAGAAAAAATATATACATGCACTTAGAGCTGCTGATAGAGGGAATTATAAACTGCTGTTGGAATTTGCAAGATCTTAAATTAAAATTGAAAAATTTATCGAAGCTTAAAATTCAAACTAATTTATTTTTTTTTGGAAAATGGAATTAGGTTATTCAATCATTAGCGGCTGAATAAAGTTGTTTCCATTTAAAAATATTTTCACAAAGTAAATTCCCGCAGCA
>DAORKJ010000077.1:15782-18846 GCA_035439505.1 Chitinophagales bacterium | reverse complement strand
GTTTTGCTGCGGATTTTGATGCCTTTGTCTTTTTGCCCTTTATTCAAAACTTCAATATAAAAACCATCTATCAGCTTTGCACTTCTTGTGGATGGTCGCCCTTTTCCTTTGGTATTCATTTAATCAATTTTTGGTAAGATACGAAATTTTTAACAAAGAACAAGTCCTAATAGTTCCGGCAAGGTTTAAAAGGTTGAAATGGAAGAGGTTGTAAAGCCATACTTAGCCGAAAAGAAGGGCTTCATAGGCTTGTTGTCAATTATTTCCCCCAAAAAAAGGCACCGTAAGTAAATACAGTGCCTTTTCGAGCATATCAGGTGCCAAAAGTGGCTTATTACCTAAGCTTCTACATGTTCATCTTTGTAAGCATGCATCAATTCCTGTTGTAAATCGAATGGAACCGGAGCATACTCGGCAAACGAACGGGTGAATTTTCCACGTCCTTGTGTAAGTGACCGCAATGAAGAGCTATAGTCGTACAATTCACTTAACGGAACACGAGCCATTATTTTCTGGTAATGTCCTTCTGTATCCATTCCCATTACAATGCCTCTGCGTGTTTGTAAATCGCCAATCACATCTCCCATATAATCGCCGGGAACCAACACCACCAAATCGTAAATTGGCTCTAGGATGCGAGGGTCAGCTTCGCGGAAAGCATTTCTGAATGCCATCATACCTGCCAGCTTAAATGCCATATCGTTGCTATCTACAGGATGCATTTTTCCATCAAATACACTTACCCTGACATCGCGCACATAACTGCCGGTTAAAGGACCGTTGTGCATTTTGTCCATTACCCCTTTCAAAATAGAAGGTAAAAAACGGGCATCGATAGCACCACCAACAATACAATTATAAAATACGAGTTTACCACCCCATTTTAAATCGTGTTCTTCTCTGCCGCGAACGGTTACATCTTTTGGATCGGGCATACCATCGTACCATGGTTCAACAATCATATGCACTTCCGCAAATTGTCCGGCACCACCACTTTGTTTTTTATGGCGATAATCGGTGCGGACTGATTTCTGAATAGTTTCTCGATATGGAATTCGCGGTTGAATAAAATCAAATTTAATTCCGTAAGCATGTTCAATTTTCCATTTTAATACTTGCAAATGAAGTTCACCTTGTGCATTAACCAAGGTTTGTTTTAATTCCATATTATGGTCGATTTCCACTGTTGGGTCCTCTTCGTGAATATGATTGAGTGCAAGTCCCATTTTTTCTTCATCACCTTTATTATGCACTTCAATTGCTGCTACCACTTTTGGTTCAGGAAAATGTATGGGTTCAACCTCAACATCCTGACCTTTTACAGCTAACGTATTATTGGTATGTGTTTTTTTCAATTTAACTGTTGCACCAATATCACCTGCATTTAATTCATTTACATTTTCCCGTTTTTTACCTTGTAGGATAAATAATTGTGTCATGCGTTCTGGACTTCCGGTATTGGTATTATTTAAATCGATACCGGCTGTCACTTTTCCACTACACACTTTGAAAAAACTCATGTCGCCCAAGTGCGGTTCGCTCACGGTTTTAAATACAAATGCGATAGTTGGGTTCGATGAATTACATGGCAAATCCTGACCATTGGTGAGTTTTTCAGGTTTCATATGTGCCGCTGAAGGACAACATTTATCGATGAAACCCATAATACGTCCACTTCCCATATTGTGTTTTGCTGAAGCTACAAATACGGGAAATAATTCATGGTGGCGAATAGATAACATCATACCTTTCACCATTTCATCTTCTTCCAATGTGCCTTTTTCGAAAAATTTTTCCATTAAACCTTCATCATTTTCGGCAATTGCTTCAATTAATTCGTTGTGTAATTGTTGCGCTTTTGCCATTTCTGATTCCGGTATCGGTAATTTTTCAGGTTTGCCACCATCGGGACCAAATTGATACATTACCATGGTGTGTACATCAATAATTGCATTAAAATCTACACCTTGATTATATGGATATTGCACCACGGTAACTTTTCTGCCAAATCGTTCTTTGGCTTGTTCTATCGTATTATCAAAATCAGATTTTTCTTCATCTACATGATTACAAATAAGTATCATGGGTTTTTTGAGATGGTCGGCATATTCCCAAATTAATTCGGTGCCAACTTCAACGCCGTGCGCTGCGTTTAAAACTAATAAACCGGTATCTGCAACTTTAAATGCTGCTATTACTTCTCCCACAAAATCGTCCATACCCGGAGTGTCAATAATATTTATTTTAGTGTCTTTCCATTCGGCATGCATTAATGTACTAAAAACACTGTTCCCTCGTTCATGTTCTAACTCGTTGTAATCTGAAACGGTGTTGTTTTCGGAAACTAATCCGCGGCGGTTTAATGCTCCGGCTTCAAACAACATGCATTCTGCAAGGGTTGTTTTACCGGAGCCTGAATGCCCCACCAAAACAACATTTTTAATGTGTTCGCTACTGTAAGTTTTCATCATGTCCTCCTTTGTTTTAGAACTGCAATATAAAAAAATAAATCTGCAAGGAAAAATGATTTTTATTGCCTTTGGGAGGGACTTTTAATTGGTGGTTCACGCGGAGGGGCGGAGAGCTTGTGATTGTGGTTTGTGTGATGTGGTTTGTTTTTGAGAGCGCGGAGCTGGTAAACCAAGTGGGGTGTGTTTCTCGCTAAGGCGCAAGGGGAATTTGTTTATGGTTTGTGCGATATGGATTGTTTTTAAGCGCGCAAAGGATGGGAAACCAGTTTTGGTTTCTCGCTAAGGCGCAAGGGGAATTGTTAATGGTTTGTGTGATATGGATTGTTTTTAAGCGCGCAAAGGCTGGTAAACCAGATATGTTTTCTCGCTAAGGCGCAAGGGGAATTTGTTTATGGTTTGTGCGATATGGATTGTTTTTAAGCGCGCAAAGGCTGGTAAACCAGATATGGTTTCTCGCTAAGGCGCAAGGGGAATTTGTTTATGGTTTGTGCGATATGGATTGTTTTTAAGCGCGCAAAGGCTGGTAAACCAGATATGGTTTCTCGCTAAGGCGCAAGGGGAATTTGTTTATGGTTTGTGCGATATGGATTGTT
>DAORKJ010000077.1:4584-15682 GCA_035439505.1 Chitinophagales bacterium | reverse complement strand
ATTTCGAAAATTATATGATGTGTTTGTTTCACGCGGAGGGGCGGAGTGCTTGTGAGTGTTCTTTGTGAGGGCGCGGAATTTTTAAACCAATATCACCTTTGCGTTCTTAAATTGGTTTTTAATATAAACCAAGCACAATCTACAAAACCCTTCACTTTGCGCCTTGGCGAGAACCAAGCTCCGCGCTCTCCAACCCAATTTATCGCAGATAAATTCCCCATCCACAACAACTCCGCTCCTCCGCGTGCAACCCCCTCTTAACAATAAAAACCACACCTCAAAACCGCCCCAAACTTATCCACACACACTTTTTTCGCTGTTTAAAAGTTTGTGCCCATTTGTAGTGATGCCCATTTTTAAGGTTATAATTTTACGCTCGTTAAAATAAGGGGAGAAATGCAGGTTACATATTACGGTCATTCATGTTTTTTAGTGGAAGTAAAAGGAAAAAAAATCCTTTTCGACCCGTTTATTACCGGCAACCCTTTGGCTGAAAACGTAAGTATAGACAGCATTGAAGCCGATTACATCTTTTTATCACATGCCCATTCCGACCATACAGGTGATGCCATTAAACTGGCTTTGCAAACAAAAGCTACCTTGGTTGGCATTTGGGAAATTCACGCCTGGGCACAGCGCAATGGCGTTACCAATACGCACCCAATGAATATCGGCGGGGTATGGAATTTTGATTTCGGGTCCGTTAAAATGGTAAATGCAGTGCATTCGAGTTCTTTTGAAGATGGCAGTTATGGCGGACAGGCAGCGGGCTTTTATTTTGAGACAGACGAAGCGAATTTTTATTATGCCGGCGATACGGCTTTACATTACGATATGAAATTGTTGGGCAAACATTTTGATATCGATATCGCCTTTTTACCGATTGGCAGCAATTTTACCATGGGTATCGACGATGCTATGATAGCTTCTAAATATATTAAATGCGATAAAGTAATAGGTATGCATTACGATACGTTTGGATTTATTAAAATAGATCACGATGAAGCCAAAAAGAAATTTATGAGTCAGGACAAAGAACTCATATTAATGGATATTAATACCAGCAAAACATTTACATTTTAATTGAAACATAATTCAGCTAAACAATTATAAATAACAACCAAAACGATGGGAAAAATTATTGCGATTGCAAATCAGAAAGGTGGAGTAGGAAAAACAACAACAGCCATCAACCTTGCAGCATCACTGGCGGTGCTCGAATTTAAAACCTTACTGGTAGATGCCGATCCTCAGGCAAACTCAACGAGTGGTGTTGGTTTCGACCCAAAGGAAAACAGGGTAAATATTTACGATTGTTTGATGAACGACAAATTGGCTAAAGATGCTATTGTAGAAACGGAAACACCAAACTTGCATTTATTGCCATCTCACCTCGATTTAGTTGGGGCTGAAATTGAATTAATCAACCACCCAAATCGCGAACGCATTATGAAAACGATTTTGGAGGAAGTGAAAAATAATTACGATTATATCTTTATTGATTGTTCACCATCATTAGGTTTAATTACGGTAAACGCGCTAACTGCTGCAGATTCTGTATTGGTTCCTGTGCAATGCGAATATTTTGCCCTTGAAGGTCTTGGTAAATTATTAAATACCATTAAAATAGTTCAAAATCGTTTAAATAATCCATTACAAATAGAAGGTATTTTACTTACCATGTACGATGCCCGTTTACGCTTGAGCAATCAAATTGTAACTGAAGTAAAACGCCATTTCTCCGATATGGTATTTGATGTAATCGTACATCGCAATACTAAATTAGGCGAAGCGCCTAGTTTTGGTAAACCGGTTATCATGTACGATGCAGATAGCACCGGAGCAGTAAATTACCTCAATTTGGCCAGAGAAATTCTCCAAAAAAACGGCGGTATCAATCCTCAGCATACCAATGAATTATTGAAGGTTAATCAGAATTGATTAAATTTATCGTTACTTATAACAATTATACCCTGGCATATCAATGCTTAGGGTATACTTTTTGAATAGAGGTCATAAATCCATAAGTGTATGAGTCAGAAAAAACCGGATCTGGGAAAAGGTATCAGAGCATTGCTTCAAAGCATGGAATCTGAAACTTCAGTAGAAATCAACGAAAAAAAATCTGCGCAACAGGAAACGCAAAATAACGATGCCGTTAACCATATTGCATTAGATACTATTGAAGTAAATCCATTTCAACCACGAGCCGATTTCGACGAAACCGCTTTAAAGGAATTAGCCGATTCGATAAAAATTCACGGTGTTGTTCAGCCGATAACTGTTCGTAAAGTAGGCACGAATAAATATCAGCTCATTTCCGGTGAACGCCGCACTCGCGCATCTAAACTAGCCGGATTAAAAGAAATTCCTGCTTATGTGCGCGCAGCCAATGACCAGGAAATGCTCGAAATTGCGCTGATTGAAAATATTCAACGCGAAGATTTAAATGCAATTGAAGTAGCTATTCATTTCAGAAGATTATTGGATGAATGTAATCTTACGCATGAAACACTCGCGGACAGAGTAGGAAAGGACCGTTCAACAGTTACCAATTTTTTGCGTTTACTAAAATTACCACCGGAAGTACAACGCGGTTTAAAAGAGAAAAAAATATCAATGGGCCATGCACGTGCTATTTTAGCTTTGGAAGACCCAATTGCACAAATTGATATTTATAAGGAAACTATTACCAGAAATTTATCGGTACGTGATGTTGAATTATTAGCCCGCGACTACCGTGGAAAAAAACAATCATCAGGTTCAAATTCAATAAAAAAATCTACATCGCTTTCTTTTGAATTGAAAAAAGTGCAGGACAGTCTGGCATCTCATTTAGCCACACGCGTGCAAATTAAAAAAGATAAACAAGGGAAAGGAGAAATTACCATCTCATTTTTTTCTGATGACGATTTAATGCGCATTAAAGATATAATTGAGGATTAATTGAGGCAATGAAATACGTATGCATAGTAATTGGTTTTTTTTGTGCCACTTTAGCGCAGGCTCAAACTGATACTATTGCCGTAACAGATACCATCATTACTACTGCAATCGATACTTCAGCAGTTGAATCCGATTCGTTACATACGCCTTTTTATAAAAATTTATGGTCCCACAGCCCGCATAGTGTTGGTCGTGCTGCTTTATACAGTGCAATAATTCCGGGGCTTGGGCAGGCTTATAACGGCAAATACTGGAAAATACCAATTGTATATGGAGCAATTGGTACAGCCGGTTATTTTATTTATTACTGGTACGACTTTTACGATGAATTACGCACAGCATATAAATACAGAACTGATGATGACCCGCTGACTATCGATGTAATTTATGATTATATTGCTGATGACGCTTATTTATACGACAGGGTTAGTCTGGCGAAACAATATACCGATTTAATGGTGGTATTAACTGCTGCAACTTATGTGCTGAATATTGTTGATGCAGTTGTTGATGCACACTTGTATGATTTTAATGTGAGCGACGATTTAACCATGCAAATTCACCCTTATTTTAACCCTAATTTAGCTGCTGCAAATACATTTCAACCCACTTATGGAATAGGTTTAAAATTCAGTTTAAAATGAATATAGCACTTATTGGATATGGTAAAATGGGCAAAGCGATAGAGGCCATTATTCGCAAACACAATGCTGTGCATAGTAACCATATGCATGTTGTCGCCCAATTTTCAAAAACAAATCATCCATTAATATCTGCAGCACAATTAAAGGGTGTTGATGTTGCTATCGAATTTACCACGCCATTAACGGCAGTTGAGCATATGAAACTGTGTTTCGATGCTGGTGTTCCTGTTGTGGTAGGTTCTACCGGCTGGTATCATCAACTTGATGAAGTAACTGCCTATTGTGCAGAAAAAAATGGCTCCTTAATTTATGCAGCAAACTTCAGTATAGGTGTTAATTTATTTTTTAAAATTAATGCGATGCTAGCATCCCTCATGCAATCTCAACCTCAATACCAATTGTCCATAAGTGAAACACATCATACCCAAAAATTAGATGCACCAAGTGGCACTGCTATAAAAACAGCACAGGTAATTCTTGAAAACTGGTCACATAAAAATACCTGGAAACTAGCGCCAACAACAGATGAAAATGCTATTCCGATAACTGCCCATCGCGTTGAACATGTTCCCGGCACACACGAAGTAATATATCGTTCTGCAGTTGATGAAATCCAATTAACCCACACTGCGCATTCGCGTGATGGTTTTGCAGAAGGCGCTGTTATTGCAGCAAAATGGCTGGTAAATAAAAAAGGTGTATTTACTATGCAAGATGTTTTGGCGATATAATTTTTAATTCATTTATACGTTTAGTTACGATATTTCAGGTTATGAAAAAACTCCTCACGATATTATTCATTGGAATTACTGCATTTGCGCAATCCCAAACCAAAATTGACACAATTGGGATTAATAAATTAAATGGCGGATTAAAAGCATTAGCTGCAGATGAAGATTTAAAACACGCAAACTGGAGTTTTTGCATTACAGACCCGCAAACAGGAAAAGTATTAGCAGCACATGAATCTGAAAAAAGTTTAGTGCCTGCTTCCAGTCAAAAGGTAATTACTACCATAGCAGGATTAAATTTAGTGGGTGCTGATTACACCTACAAAACTTATATTGAATACGATGGAACAATTGGCGCCGATTCGGTATTAAAAGGTAATTTATATGTGCGCGGTACCGGTGATCCTACATTAGGCAGTGAGCGACTGGATAATATGTTGCGATATGATTCATTGATGATAACCTGGGCAAAACTCATCAAAGAAAAAGGGATAAATCAAATTACAGGTAAAATAATTGCAGACGCCAGTGTATTTGAAGATTATGCCACTCCCGGTAGTTGGAATTGGGACGATATTGGTCAATATTACGGAGCCGGTTCATATGGATTAAATATTTTTGAAAATACATTTACCTTATATTATTCTTCTACATCAAGTACTTGTCGGGTAGATAGTATGGTTCCTAAAATTGAGGACTTAACCGTTTGGAACGATGTGAAAGTGGGTGGCGGGGGAGATGAGGCATATATTTATGGTGCACCGGATAATTATTATCGATATGTAACCGGAACAATTCCTGCTAACAGAAAAGCTTATACTGTTGACGGCAGCATGCCGGATCCTCCATTGTTTTTGGCTTTGGAATTAAAAAAAGCATTGATAAATAATGGAATTAAAGTAGACCAGCAAGCGACTACTGTTTACGCCATGAAACGTGAAAAATTAACGGTAAATAATGAACGCAAAAATTTATATACACATGTATCATCACCATTAAGCGATGTAGTTTACCACACCAATCAGAAAAGTAATAATCTGTATGCGGAAACAATTTTAAAAACTATTGGAAAAAAACAGTTGAGTGACGGCAGTCGTGAATCAGGTACAAAAGCAGTAACAACATATTATAAAAATAAAGGCATCGATATAGCCGGTATGAATATTGAAGATGGCAGTGGTTTATCGCGCATGAATGTTTTTACTACTAAACAGATGTGTTCCATTTTGAATATGGAAATGAAAGAGCCTACTTTCGAACAATTTAAAAAGAGTTTGCCCATTGCAGGCAAATCAGGCACTTTAATTACGGTTGCAGACAATACTGTTGCTGCCGGTAAAGTGTTTGCAAAAAGCGGCTCTATGTATAAAGTAAGGTCATACTCCGGGTATGTGCAAACAAAAAGCGGTGAATTATTAAGTTTTTGTGTCATTGTAAACAACTACACTTGCGGTTCAGTAGAAATAAAAAGTAAATTGGAAAAATTAATGGTATTGATGGCAGGCTTATAATTTTTGTATATTTATCAAAAATTAAACTTTCATGAAGATATTCGCCCCCGTTTTTGTAGCCTTGTTGTTGGTAGTTTCTTGCAAAAATTATATTGGTATTCCCGATAATTTCGATTACGGTAAAATTGAAAATAACGTTTATACCAACGAATTTTTTGGTATGAAAATGCCATTAAATGACGGGTGGACTTCTTTGGAAAAAGATTTTGTGGACAGCTTGCGTGCAGAGGGTTTGAAAGATATGGTAGGCGATAACAAAGAGCTGGAAAAAACGATTAGTGCAGCGGATATCAAAACAGCAAATCTGATTTCCATTTTGCATGCTGACACTACCGTATTTCAACTATATAATCCCAATATTTCAATGATTGCCGAAAACCTGAAATTAGCATTGCAGGTGAAAAATGGTAAAGATTATCTCGAAGCTGCTAAATCGTTTATGGAAGGCAGTGGGGTTGATTTTCAGTTTGTTGGCGATATTCGTGCATATAAAATTGGAGGCAAGGAATTTTATACAATGGAAGTGATAAATACTGTTCAGGGAGTGCCTATCCACCAAGATTTTTATGCAGCTGTAATGAACGGATTTGGACTCGCAATTGTCGGCAGTTGGATGGATGAAGAACAAAGAGCTATCATTCGCTCCGAATTAGAAACGATAACTTTCGACTGATATTAAATATCGCGATGCCGGTTTACGTATAAACTCAACCATAGTGCACGGGAAAATCGAAACAAATACGGAGAACCCAAAAGCCACAATCCGGCAACAATTATAAATGCATAAGTAGTCTGTATACCAAAGCCAAAATTTAAAATGGCAAAAAATATCAGGCTGGAAAAAACACCAATTGCATAACTCAAATACATAGAGCCATAGTAGAAGCCGGTTTCAGGCTCCAGTTTTAAACCACAATTAGGACAATGTTTAGGCATTTTTGCCATTTCATTGAAGACATATGGATTTTTGTTAGTAAACATGTCGGCTTTGCGACAACGTGGGCATTTGCAGGTAACAACTGCCCCAAAAGCAGAATCAGAAAAAGCCATGCACAAAATTACGCTTATTATTTATTTAATACTAAATATTTTTACATCTTCGTTTATACAACAGTTTGAAACACATACAATTATTCCTGGTTTTAGTTTTTACTCAACTGGCGCTTGCTGCACAAAAGTATGAGCAGGCTTATGCTGCCGGAAATTTTGAAAAAGCCATCAAATACGCTGAAAAAGCAATAGAAGCAGATGGGAAAAATCTGGATGCTTATTTGATAAAAGCCATGGCTAATTATCATTTAGGTTCCGATTCTGCAACCAGAGAGGAGAATAGCTTTGGTATTGAGTCCGCTTTTTCTACCCTAAAACTCATTATCCGAAAAGATAAATCAGGTGCATTTGTTGAAGCACATCAGGCTGAAGCTGACACCATTTTATTTGCGATATACCAGGTTGCCAATACAGCTTTGGAAAAAGGGAAAACAGATAAGGCGGAAAGAATTATCAACGACTTAATTGAGATTGAACCCAAACCTGCATATTATTATTTGGTCGGTAAAATGTGGCTGGATCAGGGCAACGAATTTAAAGCCATTGATATGTTTAATGATGCGGCTGCCAAAATTTATTTAGATAATAAAGCCGGTAAAAAACCGGAACCCTATTTATTCGAAGTATTTCAGGTATTGGCTGAAAATATCGCTTTGAAGGGTGATTATACCAGTGCTTATACTATTTTCAACCGCGCATTATTGTTATTCGATGAAAATGAAATTGATGAGGTGTATTACCAATTTTTATTCCCAATTGCGGAATATAATTATTTCTCTTACGATACATTGCGACAAAAATCGTTTATTTTTAATTTAGATACAGCTGCACAATTAACGCAAAATCCTCAGCAATTTAATGAGCTGAAATGGAAAATGTTAGTGCAGTTTTATACTACAAATGTTGCGGACAATTATTACGAAGGTGCCGGTTTTTTAAGCGATTATGTTTGCGCTGAATCAAAAACGGATTTCAATCAATTTTTTTATCACCAAATAATAGATGCTACGCAGGTTTCCGTAACTATTGATGGCTCGGTTCCCCTTGATGGCAGGCAATATATGTTTACCTGGTTAAGGTTGCAGGATTGTTTATACGGCCGTAACAGCAATACCGCAATGTTGTATGTGATGGACAGTTTACTGCAATACCAGCATCGTGTAGAAGCATCAAAATGGTTGTATAATTTAAAGATTCAGAAGGTAGACGCAAAAAAAATTACGGAGTACGAACAAGCGTTATATCAACTGATTAAAAATGCAGATACCGCTCAATTTGCATTTATGGATTTATATGATTTGACATTTTATTTTCCTCAAAACAAAAATTATAAATCATTGCAGGAAAAAGGTGCTTATGCGGAAATTGTGAAATTAATTAATAACAATCAGTTTAGTGCTGCAGGGAAATTATTGCGTAAACAAATTCGTAACACGCCAAACGATAAAACCATAAACGATTTATATAAGCGTTGGGTAATTGCCGATTATCAAACAAATTATTTAGGAAGTGCATACTATATCGACAACGATGAATGGGGAGGCTCAGTTGAATCTTGTGAACCCGGAAAATTAACTGCTGAAATGCAAAAGAAATTTTTGCAGCGATTAAATTATGCAAGACGTGTTGCAGGTGTGCCTGACAATTGCGAATTACGTGAATCGTGGAATGCCTATTGTCAGTCTGCAGCATTAATGATGACAGCTGAAGGCGATTTGTCGCATTTTCCCGGAAAGGACTGGAAATGTTATTCGCCTGAAGGAGCAAAGGGGGCAGGTAATTCTAATTTGTCGTACGGTTATAGTGCAGTGAGTGCGTTAATGGGACAATTAGATGATAGTGGTGCCAACAATTATTTTGTTGGTCATAGAAGATGGATATTGAATCCTTCACGCAAAGTATTTGGACATGGGTCAACCGGTTATGCAATGGCGTTATGGGCACTAGGTGGTGAAAATTCAGATTATGATGCGGCAATTGTAAAAGAATTTGAAACACAATATGTTTGTTGGCCTCCGGAATTTTATTTTCCTGCTGTATTAAATACTGCGCGTTGGTCATTTTCATTACGTGGCGCCGATTTCGACAGTGTTACAGTTGAAATGTATTGGGGCAATAAAAAAATTGATGTGAGTATACAGGAATGGACGCCTGGATACGGCATGAGCACTATAGTATGGGAACCTCAAACTACTTATTATGATTACGAACCTGAAAACCGATACAAAATTGTGATAAAAAATGTAGGTATATCTTATTGGGATGAGGCCGCAGGTATGTATAAATCTTCACCTAAAAATTTTACTTACTATACTACCATGCTGAATTAAATTCCGCATTGCATATTTGTACCTGATTTACCCACTGTTTCAGTTATCCTGCAATAAAACCTGCGGGCAGCAATTTTTTCTTTAATTTAGCCGTGAAATTAAAACCATGAGTTTAGCTTTAATCATCACCATAATTCTTGTTGGCGTTATCTTCATTTTTGTCGAATTTTTCTTTGTTCCCGGATTTTCCGTTTTTTCCATTTTGGGTGCAATTGTCGCAGGAATTGGGGTATATATGGGATACAACCAATATGGGCAAACTGCCGGAAATTGGTTGCTGTTAAGCGCTTTGCTTGCTGCAGGAGGTATTTTTTATTGGGGATATAAGCGTATGCAATCCAAAAAGTGGGCGCTTAAAACCGAAATAGATGGTAAGGTAAATGTGGAAGATTTTGCTAATTTTAAACTTGGAGATAAAGGGGTAACCTTAACCAATTTGCGACCTGAAGGAAAAGCGATTTTTGGTGATGATGAACGTATAACCGTGTATTCTATCGGCGAGTTTATTGATAAAGATGCTCAGGTAACCATCGTAAAAATTGAACATAATAAAATATTTGTCACAACTGTAAACTAAATATATATGGATTCTAATCAGATAGTGCTCATTTTAGTCATTGTAGTCGGGTTTGCGATCCTGATTTTCTTTCTCATATTCATGCGATTGTTCGGATTATGGCTTTCTGCTCAATTAGCAGGGGTTAGAATCAGTCTCTTGCAAATGATATTGATGCGCTGGCGACGTGTAGACCCGCGTGCTATCGTGGATAATATGGTTACTGCGCATAAAGCCGGTATTCCTTTAACACGCGATCAGCTGGAGGCGCACTTTTTAGCCGGTGGTAACATTAAACGTGTGGTAAATGCATTGGTTTCTGCCGATAAAGCTAATATTCCGCTCGATTTTAAAGCAGCAACTGCAATCGACCTTGCGGGACGTGATGTTTTTGAAGCTGTGCAATTAAGTGTAAACCCAAAAGTTATTGAGTCACCTCCTGTGACTGCTGTAGCTAAAAACGGTATCCAGTTAATAGCTAAAGTTCGTGTTACGGTTCGTGCCAATATTCAAAAATTAGTTGGGGGAGCCGGTGAAGAAACGATTTTGGCTCGTGTTGGTGAAGGTATTGTTACCACCATTGGTTCCAGCGAAAACCACAGAGCAGTGCTCGAAAATCCTGATACTATTTCTAAAACAGTATTGGCAAAAGGTTTAGATAGTGGAACAGCATTTGAAATTTTATCCATTGATATCGCCGATATCGATATTGGAAAAAACATTGGTGCCGAACTCCAAATGGACCAGGCCAATGCCGATAAAAATATCGCTCAGGCTAAAGCCGAAGAACGTCGTGCCATGGCTGTTGCCAGTGAGCAGGAAATGAAGGCTAAAGCACAGGAAGCACGCGCTAAAGTAATTGAAGCAGAGGCATTAATTCCTATGGCTATAGCAGAAGCATTCCGCAATGGCAACTTAGGTGTAATGGATTACTATAAATTACGCAACCTTCAAGCTGATACCGAAATGCGTGATGCATTAGGCAAAGGGCAAGGGAAGAAGGATGACTCGAAGTAATGTGCTAATGTGGTAATGTGATGATGTGCTGATTAATGTGCAAATGTGGAGATGTACCAATGTACCAATTAACAGCCAGGTCTGAGTTAGAATGAAATGTGGAGATTTGATTGATAGGGTTTGAACTATTTATAATGATTTGATAATGAGTGAATTGGATAATTATTTTGAATTTATTGAGATAAATTGTACCTTTGCACTCCGTTTGCAGGGTTTTATACTGCAATTTGAATTATTGGCCTCGTAGCTCAACTGAATAGAGCATCTGACTACGGATCAGAAGGTTAGGGGTTTGAATCCCTTCGAGGTCACG
>DAORKJ010000077.1:0-4484 GCA_035439505.1 Chitinophagales bacterium | reverse complement strand
AGAGCATCTGACTACGGATCAGAAGGTTAGGGGTTTGAATCCCTTCGAGGTCACGATAAGACTGTCTTTTAAGGCAGTCTTTTTTTTTGAAGTATGTTCAACTGAATAGAGTATCACGCCAGAGCGGGAAGGTTATGGGTTTTCCGCCTGGGCGGATTCGAGGTCACTACTTATACTAGGCTCACAGCGAATTTTACGCTGAGAGCCTTTTTTAATTTGCATACAAATGATGCTGATATTTATTATTTGATAAAACATTTCATATTTGTATAGGCCCATATCAAGCTCGATTGGTTTGCCTAAAGATTTAAATAAAACCTTAAAAATTTATAATAGAAACCAATGATAAAAAGTTTTTGATTTGTTAAAAAACAACTATATTTGAATTAAGTGTCTGCTTAAAAAGGAGTTACGTAACTATGAAAACAGCCAAATTAGCGAGTTTTATTTTAATCTTTTTTGTATTTAATTTAATAACATCGTGCGCTGACGATGACAATCAAGGTGGTCTATTTGATACTACACCTACGCTAAAACTAGAATTGAGTGGGAATGGAACAGTTTACATCCAAAACTCAGATTTTATGGGCAGCAATTTCGGGGGTAATGGAATAACCATACCATGGTCAAGCACTATGAATGGCCAAGTAGGTGAAGAATGGACATGGGAAGTGGGTCCCGATAATCATGATCCTAATACTACTATAATAGGGAAACAATTTATTGACGGTAATTTAATTTCTACGGATACTGCCTTTGGTCGCGATTGTACTTTGTTTTTAAGAGGAAGTATTACTGAAAGTGAGGCTGATTTACCTCCTGTTATTAAATTTGAATTAAAAGGTAATGCAACAGTATCAATTAATAATGCGGATTTTATGGGCGTTAACTTTGGGTCTACAATTTTTTATGAAGTTACCTTACCCTGGACATCTGTAATTTCTGGTTATCAAGGTAATGATTGGACATGGCAAATTGAGGAAGAAAATGGTGATGCAAGTGCAATAATTATTGCAAATCAGTACCAAGATGGTCTATTGATTTCTACAGATACGGCTTTTGGTGCTGGGAGTACTTTAAACTTAAGTGGAACTGTTCAATAAATAAATAAACTGTAACCAAATGAAAAAATTAATAGCTTTTACCCTAGTTTTTATAAGTGCTTCACTTAATAATTTATATGGGCAAACAACAATAAATGTTGTACCTAATGAAGATAAATTTTTAGGTTATTGGGGTGGGGAAGGGGGGTCTGCAATTTATATTACAAGAACTGGCAATGATTATCTTATGTATTTCGGGGACATTGGAGTTGATCCTGCAATTATGAATGTTACGGAAAAAATTGTTGCAAAACCTGTTAATGGTCACTTAGAATATACTAGTACCCAATGGGGGAAAGGTAAAATAGTTTTGGGTGATACAAATAATTTCATCAAGGTGGGGCAATTTGAATGGAAATATGGTGGTGGAATATGTAATTAATAATTTTTTTATTTAATCATTCTAGCCTGCGGAATAGAAGAAAGCATATTGCTAAAAGTATTCGAAATAATTTCCTTAATATAAGATAATATGAGACATATTTATTTTACTATAAATTTACTATCTATTTCTTTGTTTTTATTTATATCGATAGGATGCAAAAAGTCTTCGAATAAAAATGATTTATCACAAGATGATATCAAGCTAAAAGAACTGAATTTAAGAGAAAAAGAACTTGATTTGAAAGAAAGAGAACTGAATTTGAAAGAAGATTCTATTAAAAACTTTGAAATGCTTCCTGTAAAAAATAAAACTGATGTTAAAAATATAACAACTGACAATAATTCAGATCGAGCAAATACAATTCAAGCGAATGCTTTAAGTTATAATTTTGACAAGCACAATGATATTATAACATTCATTAATGATCTTGCTAAAGCAGTTACGTTCAAAGATAAAAGCACTGTTGCGCAAATGACAAATTTTCCTTTTAAAGATTATTTGGGTGATGATTTATTATATAAAGCTAATAACGGTAAATCGTTTAGCTGCAAAAATTCATTGCAGTTTATCGATAACTACGATGAAATTTTTATTGCAAATTTGATAAAAGTAATTGAGGAAAAAAAATACCGGGAAGGAAAAGGTGGTGGTTCGTATTTCGAAGATATAGCCGATAAGGGAGAATATATAATTGAGGCAGAGTATGATGATAAAAGGATTGAGTATATATTAGTGATTAAAAAAGTAAATGGCATTTATAAACTCTGTAGTATGATGTTTCATTCTTGACACCACTAAATATTTAGTCTGTCAAAGTTCATAAGTATTGTAGCAAAGGAACGGAAAAGTAATACAATCAATTAACTATTAAAAGATACAACATGAAAACAATGATTTATATCATAATTGTAATTACAATGTTTTCATGTAATAAAGAAATTGGGGGCAAATTTCTAGGATATTGGAACTGCTCATCTAATTGCGCTACCGTAGATGAATTCATTATATCAAAGTCTTGGGGTAATTACTTGGTAAATTATACTTGCACTCGGAAATTTCGTGGACTTACTCCGTTTGGGATTTCAGTGCCAGGCGAAGAGTGTGGTTCTATTATAGAAGTAGCGAAATATAAAGATGAATTTTTAATAGTAAATGAATTTATGAAGGCTTCATTGATTGACAATGGCGAAAAATATTTGATTTATGAAAAGGAATATATTAAAAAATAGTGCCCTTTCGAACCGTGATCTAAAATTTAAATAACATGAGAAAGATTTATTTAGTAACAATTATCTGGATTTTTTTGTTTTCAATAGGATGTAATCATAAAGATTGCAATGAATTAATTCAGAATAAATGGGTGTGCAGAAGTGTATCAATAGAAGATGAAGATTTAGATGCCTTTAAAAAATCCTATAATTATGAATATGACAAGAATCCTAATTTTGATATTAATTTAGCAAGAACAAATCTAATTTCCCATTTTAATGATGCATATATTGGCGGTTCGATACAATTTAGCAATGGAAAGATTACAACGGTTTGGCACCCGGGTCTAACAGCTGGAGATTTGGATGACTTACCTCTTTGGGAATACTCCTATCAAATTAGTAATAATTGCAACGAGATTTATATTATATGTGATAATGAGAAAAGTGCACAAAGTCTATTAGATACCATAGTGATTTTAGAATTAAATAATGACCAAGCAAAATGCAAAGTAAATAATTGGTTAACAATTACTTTACAACCCGTTCGTGATGATACAGGAGATTTGTGCGGAAAAGAAATATATGCTGGTAAATGGCAACGTGGTGGATTTGCAAATGGAGGTATAATGACAATTGAAGATAATGGAAATAATCTAATTATTACGGATGAGCGTGGAGAAAGGTTTACCGCGACAATACAAAATGATTGCTCATTAAAAACAGACATGGGTTTAATTTTTTATTATAGACCGCCCTATGGTAATAAAGAAAAAGGTTGGTTAAATTCCTTAAATGGGGATTATCGTAAAATTAACTAAGGATAATTTGTTAAGAATTCATATAATTTTTTTAATCAATTGTGAAATCCCTTAATTGCAAAACGACATATTTTATCAATCTGTAAACTCAATTATGGTTGCACTATAAGTCACAATTACTCTAACTTCATTTTGAATCATATCAACTGCAACATTGGTAACGGTTCTACTCCCGGTTAATTCTACACCGGCTAGTTTTGCATTCTCCAACATTTGTTTGCGCGCCTGACTAATTATGCCTTCGACATTTGTTTTATCGCGGCTGAGCTTTTTCTCAGTAATAGTCCCGCTGAACGTGCCTAGCGTTTTGAAGTTATTCCTTTCTAATATTACTTCGGTTTGTGTATTATTGCCCATTATTCCGGTATAGGTGTATATTGTTTTGGAGCAAGATGCAAAGAATAGAGAGCAAATAAGAATGGTAAGTTTTGGTTTGCGCATATAAGTTTGTTTATGTTTAAAATTAATTAATATTTTGAAAAAAAATAAATTTTGGTAAAACGAAATTCATGGTTTTTTGATATGCCACATAAGACCATGTCTTGGTGCATTTATTTACAATCCTCTAGTTTATCGTTCAAATCATCAACTTGTTTCTCTAGGTTGTAAATGTCTGATTCCATATCATCAATCTCTGATTTATAATCATCTATTTGATACTCCTAATTCTCATTGTTGGATTGAAGGTAGCTGTTGTCCCATTCAAGATTATTTTTGTCGAACTCAAGCCAATCGGTATCAAACCCCAAAGTCCTTAATTCGCTTTGGTAGTCCTCAAAATTATATACCCAATTCTTCAATCTTATCATTAGGCTAAGATAGAAAGTTAGGGATTTTCCAACATGGTGGCCTCAAGGTTACTTTAATCCTGCCTATAGCAGGATTTTTTTGAAGTATGTTCAACTGAATAGTGCATCCCGCCAAAGCGGGAAGGTTAGGGGTTTCGCTAGATGTTAATTTGAATGCA
>DAORKJ010000076.1:7026-19086 GCA_035439505.1 Chitinophagales bacterium | reverse complement strand
GAGCAAAGGTAAAAAAATGGAAAATCATTTGGTTTTTAAGATAGTACCTAGATTTTACGTTATCGATGTCATCAACAAACCAATAATGTCCCCTGTAATACGGAGGTGTTGTGGATGCACACAATGAAAATAATTAAATGTTTTTTTCATGTGTCGTATCTAATGTTAATTGTGAGCCTCAAAGATTAATAAATTCAATTTAAGGCTGTAAAGAAACCCTTTTAAATTACAGCCAAGAACCCATACGTTTGCGTTGACTATTTCTCACAATTTGTTAAGATTTTGTAAAGATTTCACCTCAGTCCAGTAGCCTCACACGTAGCCTCCTTTGTCCTCAAGGTAGCTTTACTCATATCGTTCATTCTCCTTCAGGGTCCAACTCCCTTTGTGTCATTCTCTCATTTCGTTGCAGCCGCCTTGAATCCACCGGCTGTTGGTTAGTTTAGCCTACCTGAAATGCGTTTGATAAACTCGTTTGCACCTTCGAATGGGCTGCGGGGTTGTCATGGTTTTTGGTGCAAAAACACACGCCAACCCCTTGTGTACTACGAAGGCTTGTGCCTTCTTCTACATAGGTCGCAACCGCCTTGCTTGCTGGCAAGGCTCTTTTGCTCCCACCCATATCTCCGCTCGCAGCTCCATTCATTACGTTATACTTCATTCATTACGCTTTATGGCGAGCAAGTAATTTAAATAATCGTTTTATATATTTGTTTAAATACCACAATTTTTTAACGATTTTCAAAAGCTGTTATGGTCAAGCGAATAAATTACAAAGAATTTAACAAGACAAAAGGAGGAATGAGAGAATTCGCTAATGCAGTTTTTGATGCATTAGGAGATAACATATTTAATCAGCAGTCATGGGAGAAATTAATTTTTGCATCCCTATCTCAAGTTCGTACATACGGAAAACCATTAAAAGAAAATTTAGCATCCATTGAAAGAATCTGTTTTCAAATAAATGAAAGCTTTGGGATTGAGGACATGAAGGATTTTTTAAAAAATCCAGAGCTGACTATTGAGTCAAGTGCTCTTGGTAACCAAGCTAAATTATTCTGCAAATATGTATTAGGGATCACTAAATTGCCTTTTACTGAGTATTTCAAATTGGAATCAAAAGTGAAGAATGATTTAATTAATATTTCTAAATTAATTGATTGGTACGAAACAAATGAAAGTGTAAAAACATACAAAACTAACACTAATTACAAACCCGGAATTGATGCGAAGTACATTGATTTCTATAAACGATGTTTAGGCCAACGTGACGAAATTCTAAAATACTACCTCTTTGATATTAAGGATAGAGCTTTGAAAAAATCATTCTATACTCCCAAGTGGGCTGAATCGTTATTTCAATTCACAGAAACTTATTATGATCGACCATACAAATTTTCTTTTCCTTTTTACTTAAATCATTTTGACTGCAGAAAAATAGATCCGATTGGTCATAGATTAGGTGAATTCTATATTAAGGATGGGAACAAACTTGCAAAATTGTATAAATCGAATAAATTACAATTTTATAAGCAATATTTCAAAAAAACGAAATTTGATCAACATTTTAATACAATAGAATATTATTCGCATCATTTACCAATTCACCAGGATCGAAAACTGGTAATTAATGAGCTTAAAGCTTTATCCAAATTAAAGAGGTGGGTGGCCTTTTATTCCGTAATTCTTCCCCAAATTGAAGGTGTCTTCACGGAAATGAAAAATATTATACAGGATGAAAATTCATCAACTGACGGTCTAAGTCGGAAAGTGAAAACTGTAAGAAGTAAATATTTGACTGAGGATTCTTTTTTTGATTATTGTCAATATGAATTGCCTACACTGAGGAATAGATTTTCTCATCTTGGAAGGGAAGATGAATACATGCTGAATAGCTACGATCTATTAGTCGATCTTGCATACCTATATAGATTATTTAGCGAACTGGATGACCCATATTTAAAAGTATATAAACTAATTAAAAAAAGAAATCATGAAAATTTTTATTCAATTTTTGAAGTAACAGAATACCTGGAGTTGCTTCAAAAAATTAATTATAAAAAGAAATCCGAAATAAAGTTAGATATTGAAACTTTTGAAAAAGAATTTCTAAGTGTTGAATGCGGAATTGATTATATGTGTTATGAATTACTTCATTCCTTTCCAGAGGAATATTCTAAATTTGAATTACAAGTTTTTCAATTACTAAACAGAAATAATATAGTAAATGATAATCCAACAATTTTGAATACTAAAGCTATACAAATTATAAATAGCAATGAATCATTAAAATCTGACTTTAACATTACCTTTGAAAATAACAGTAACTTTAAAACACTTATAACATATTGTTCGTTTATTACCCTCCAAAAAAAGAATTTGCCAACCTTAAATAAAGAAGTAAAAGCTGAATTAGATGCATTTTGCAAAATAGTTGCCGATCAGATTAAAAACATTCAATTTTGCAAAGAAGTAATTGAATCGGTATAAATAAGAGGTTCTATTTATTGCGAAAAGCTACATTTGTGCTCGAAATTCAAAAAATGCAATTCATCCACAAAATTATTTTGATCGGTTAATTTTCCAAGGAACTACGGCATAAACACAAGGGCTCCCGCACAAAGGCTAACGATTTATTCCGTTCCTCCTTGGAAAATTACCCTTGTCATAATCTTACCGTTACTTTCTTTTTATTTTTTTTCTTTTTTATTTTTCTTTTTAAAAATTCCCCTGGTAAGTAGTTTCGTGTCTACTTATAATTTAATGAATGTTTGTGAATTGTTCCCGAATTTTATAAGGTAAATTCCTGGTGGCGCATTTTTTATATCAATAACTTTTTGACTCCCATTATTGCTAGTCACACTAAAAGGAATGTATTCACCAATTGTATTAACAATATTAATTTCACCGAGTTCAAGTGACTCATTTAACTCTAAGGTAAAAAAATCCCCGACAGGATTAGGGTAAATGGAAAAATTTGTTGATGGATTTTCAATAACAGTAACAGGGGGTTCAGTTTCTCCTCCTCCATTTGAGGTGTAGTATATCTGACCAGTATATGTTACGCACCAACAAGTGTCCTTATTTAAACAAAATATTTTACCTATTGCATCATCATCAAATAAGGGTGGAATAGACTCATTAAATATCCATGTAACGCCTCCATCAATAGTTTTCATAATTCCATGATAATCAAAAATATCATCGTAACCACATGGGAAATATACAATAGAATCGGATACTACTTCTGGGGAACTGCATCCGTCAAAAAAATACGGTAATTCAAGCTCAACCCATGTTTCACCATAATCCATTGTTTTAAAATAGTTGTCTGCTGCGGCATATCCAATTTGCGGGGTCGGAAAATCCATCCAGAGAATGCCAGGCATATCTATTATTTCCCAATTTTCTCCACTGTCAAAACTACGGGCAAAACCGCCACCGCCAACATAAATTGTGTCTTCGGAAAATACTGTTAAATCGCTTACACCTATTCCAGGATTTATCGCATACTCCAATCCCAATGCAATATTATAACGATTAACCCCGAAAGTTCCAGATACAGCCCAAAGAAATTCATTTGGATTTATCACTGCAATTTCTGAAGCAAAAGCATAAGGTGGAATATTGCTCCAATTAACACCTTGATCATACGTAACAAACGCACGAGATCCTGAAACTTCTCCAACTATGAACCCGGTATCTTGATTATAAAAGTCAAATTCAAACAAAACATCTAAAGATGTCCCTAATTGAGTGGTGTCCCAACTTAATCCTCCATCTGTCGTTTTATATATAAATTCACGTCCAATGGTAAACCCAATAGTATCATTTATGAAATATAAATCTATAAATGAGCTGTTTGGTAGATCAGAAATTTTTACCCATTGACATGCTGCTTGTTTGCAGCAGGTCAATGAGATGATAAAAAACAAGAAAAATGTTAATTGTTTCATTTTTACAATTTTACTATTTTGAAATTTGTAAACATTTCATCCTGTATAGTTAAATAATAAATTCCACTTTCAAGTCCGTTTAGATCAATTACAATCTTATTAGCTGAAATATTGAGTGTATTGATTGGGCATTGCTGACCTAATAAATTAGTTAGTTTTAAATTATTCAATTCAATATTTTTTGCTACCACTGTTATTAAACCTTCAGTAGGATTTGGATAAACCGAAAAATCATTTAGAAAAATTGTACTTACAGATGTTCCAAATCCTTCAAATGGTGCATAGTCAAACATGCAAATATAACCTTCATAATCTAAGTCACCCAAACCGCCGAACAGTTCATACACATAGCTATTTGGAATATCCTGATAATAATCATCATCACTAAATTCATCAAATTCCTGCAGTGGTTTAAATTCTTCACCAGGATTAAATTTGTCAAAACTTTCATATCCTACATTATAATAATGGTTAGGTCCTGCATAGATTGCAGCACCCCATGTTGTTACCTCATAACCGATAAATGTTGAGTAAATTAGCTCCACGTCACTGTCAAAAGCAGAAATAAATCCACTTGAAAGGTTAGCTAGAGTACCATCAAGAGTATAAATACCTGGCAAATCATCGTTTATGGGAAAGGTAGGTGCACCTGAAGCTGTGAATCCTGTTACAAATAATAAATTGCGATTTTCATCAAAATTAACATCTGAAATATAATCATCATTATCCCCGCCATAATATGTTAGCCAAAGTTGAGCGCCTTCGCTTGAAAACTTACCTAGTAATGCATCACCTTCGCCTTGGGGTGTAGCCCATAAATCACCACCACCAGCTTCAAGGGTTGCATCAATATATGCATCGATATTAGCATCTGAAAATGAATTGCCGCCGATAAAATAATCACCTTCCAGATTATGAGTTATTGTTCGTAAGTAGTCCTTTTTATCTAACCCTATGTATGTTGACCAATCAAATGAATAATCCGAATTAAACCTAATTATAAATCCATCTCCAATATCACCACCATATGTATCTTGATAAGCTGTAGCCATAGGAGTAAAACCATCGTCATCAGTGCGCCCAACAACAGCTATGGTTCCATCAAATTCAGTAAGGTCAGTTGCTCGTTCGGCTGATACATCACCATTTCCAACTCCAAAACGGGTACTCCAAATGGGTTCACCGTTATTAGCAAATTTGCTGATAAATGCATTACCTGTATTTTCAACATACGCGCTTCCGCCCGGATCTACAATTGGAAATAAATTACCCCCCTCAGTGCCACCACATATGTATAAATTATCGGTATTATCTAATTCAACCCCTGTAATTGTTGTGTGTCCATTCTGTCCACCTAAATAAGTACTCCATGAAATAAATCCTGATGCGTTAAGTTTAAAAATAATTCCATCATAAATGTCAGTCGACCCGTTAGGTTTTGTTGGTTGCGAATAGGCACCGTCAACAGGTATAATAGTAATATCGGTTGAAAGCGTATTTCCAACAAGGTACAAGAAGCCAACAGGATGGGCTACACCGTCAAAATTTTTTACTGCTATACTCGGAGTTCCATCCTCTATACTTCCACCAAACAATGGAAATTCTGGCCAAATGTTTCCTTCATTTCTCGACCCACCTAAAAATGATGTCCAAATTGGAGTTCCAAGTGTTCCAAAATCAGCATTTTCTTCCCAAAAACTTTGTACTAAATAATCAAATTCATCAATAATATTTTCTGCGACCACAAAATCAACAGGAAAAACGGAATTGTAAGTTACACCTGCAACATAAATGATTTCATCGGGTTGTTCGAAACTCGGATTATATGTTTTGTAATTCGTTGCGACATCATATAACTGATCCCATCCATCAAAACCATAAAGTGTACTCCACGTATTATTAAATCCTGCATCGCCACCTCCACCAGCTACACCATTTAATTTCATTTCTATAACTAGCGGCATTTCATCATCGTAAGTTGAAATGTCAAAGCCAATTTCAAAATCATCAATTTGAATATATTCTGCATCCCAACCTAATGGTTCTAAATCGCCAACTTCATCAATCTGATATGCGTCTGCAACTTGATAAGTAATTGAACCCAATGGACCAGTAATTACTAATTCGCCAGAACCGTTTATATCAACTTCATTAGCACCTTCAAATAGTATCGAAATTGGATCATTTTGTTCACTATAACCAGGTTTAATGATAAGGTAAAATTTAATGCCATTTTGGTCAAAGTAATACTCTAAGTCCACGTCATTATATACCTCTGGTATGATTAGCCGATTAGTGCTTCTAATATTTGTTATACCATCACTACAATGAGCTAAATAGTAGTTTAGATATTCGCCGCCTTGGCTTGTTGCCCGTTGGATGGTTTTAGTCACATTGCTTCCCACAAAACTCATATCTATTCTTGATAGGGTGTCATCTTCAGTTGTGTCTATTCTCGCCCAAGCATAGCTTAATTTATCATCAGTAAAAAAGAGAGCAGGGCTATGTTTTTTTGTATAATATTTAACATCGGATACCGGATCCCCCTCTGAATCAATTATTTGACCTTTATTTTCAAAATAATTAAATGACGATGGAAAATATACATCGTCATCTGGAGGGGTAATAAAAGAAGCAGAATTATATTTTATTAGCCTGTTAGTTGCAGTTGAAATACCGTATGATTTACCACCAATATAAAATACTCCATCTACATCCGCTTTGACAAAATTTACTTTGTCATCGTATTTATCCGGACTATCATATTGTTCTTGCCAAAGTAAATCACCATCAGGATTGTAAATAGCCGTCATAAAGTCAAGGCTTTGCCCGTTATCTACATTTCCAGCGATTACAATATTACCATCTGTTACACTGCTAATCTTAAGTCCGATTAAATCTAAGCCTGGAGTAGGAGCATTCATTTGTCGATACCATTGAAGTGTTCCGGTGCTATTATATTTTACAAGAAGCATTGACCTTGTTTGATCTGCATTTGTAACCCATCCTGTGACATATACATTTTCGGCCAAATCGACAATAACACCATGTGCCTCATCATCAAGTTCAAAATGATCATGATTTTTTGCCCACACCAAATCAAGATCCGGATCTAATTTAACAGTACGCATATTAAAACCTTCATCTACTACAGCGGCACGACCTGAAATATAAATATTTCCAGAAGCGTCAACATCGGCACTATATACTTGGTCAAAACCACTTCCCGAGGCGGAGTTGCGATTTGAATTAACCTGGGCGCCAGTACTGGCATTGTATTGTACAGCAGCGAAGTCCCAATCTCCAGGGGTATTTTCACTTGCTCCAATCACTACAACAGTTGAACCTGGACCGCTTCTTACAATTGCCGCTGCATCTTGATCCAATGCGTAATCATATCTTGATGTCCATTGTGCTGTTCCAGATGAATTATATTTTATGGTGCAAAAGTCACCGAGGGTTGTGCTACCATAACTATATCCTGTCACATAAACATTTCCAGAACCATCTACATAAATATCTGTCGGGATATCATAGAAGTTCCCTGGGCCATTATAAGTAGCGGTCCATTGTTGTGTTCCAGATGAGTTATATTTAATTACCAAATAGTCATATTTGTTTGTTCCATCCACCCACGTAGCTGCACCCACATATACATTTCCCGAACCATCAACTTCAATTGCCGAACCATAATCATTTTCATCCGTGTTATCCTTCTCTACTTCCCATTGAACAACACCTGCTGAATTATATTTTGTCGTTAAAATATTTGCTTTTTCTGTAGCAGATATGGTATTAGTTGTTACATATATATTACCAGAGCCATCAACCTTAGATGCACTATAATCTATAGTGTCAGGCATGCCTGATGTTTGCACCCATTCTTCTACTAAATAAATTTGCCCGCTTACATTTGCCGTAACAAAAAAGCAAATAAGAATTGCGATTTTCGGAAAGTTGAGTAATAAAGTTTTCAGAATAATTATTTTGTGGATTAAATAAATATTTAATGAAAATTATAAACCAGTGAATGAATTACAAAATTTAAAGTGTTAAAGTTGAGTCATTTTTCACAAATTCACGGTTTTCCGTGAATCCTAAAAAATAGACACTCATAATATTTTTTTTTAATTTAAACAATCATTATAGTGGTTGTGAGCTTTAATTAAGGAAATAAAATCACTTCACAAAAGTATTATGTCCTGCACAATTTTTTCAGGAATTTCCGGCATAAACACAAAAATCAGCGCTCATAAAGCCCGCGCTTTATTCCGTTCCTCCTGAAAAATATGTACCAGCCATAATAGGCAAGTTTCTTTCTTTTTATTTTTTTCTCTTTTTTATTTTTCTTTTGGAAATTACTGTCTGGAGAAAAAGAATAAAAAAGCAAGGGCTAAGAAGGACTCTGATAACCTTCTCTATCCCCATGAAAACATAAGCTAAGATTATTGAATTTTTCGAAATCCAAGATAACGCAAATAAATATTTTTACATTTTCAACTCCTTTCACCATCTGCTAAGTTTAAAGATGCGCTTCTAATTGAAAAAAACTCTCCCTGTAGGATTGTCTTCAAAGAATAGTATGGCTCTTAAAAACGCAGCTATTCTATTAATACAGGCAGTTATAAGTATCACCCTATTGTGGTATATCCAGCAAACTTCGCCTCATTAAATTTGTAAATAGTTTTTTTACATGAAATAAGAAAAAGGGTAAAACTTGATAAAATGAATAAAATTATAACCTTAATATTTGTGGTATTCGCTTTGATAAGACCAGTTGCAGCACAAAGTTTTTTACAAATGGGATTGGATATTGATGGGGAAGCAGCTGAGGATGAGGCGGGGACTTCGGTGTGTATGCCTGATGGTAATACGATTGCAATAGGTGCTTATCTAAATGATGGAAGCAGTTTAAATGTTGGGCATGTTAGAATTTATTCGTGGAACGGCAGCGAATGGTTGCAAAAGGGAGAAGACATTGATGGAGAGGCGGATCAAGACCGTTTGGGTTGGTCGTTGGATATGCCGGACAACAATACGATTGCAATTGGTGCTTATTTAAATGATGGTGGTGAAATTAATACCGGCCATGTAAGAATTTACAATTGGAATGGGAGTGCCTGGATACAAAAAGGTGCAGATATTGATGGAGAAGCAGCCGATGACCGCTCCGGTTGGTCAGTAAGTATGCCCGATGCAAATACGGTGGCAATTGGTGCTTATCAAAATGGTGGTAATGGAAATGATGCCGGACATGTAAGAATTTACGAATGGAATGAGGTTGCATGGATACAAAAAGGAGGCGACATTGATGGTGAGGTAGCAGAGGATCTTTCCGGCCACGCAGTAAGTATGCCTGATGCCAACACAGTTGCAATTGGTGCACATCGAAATGATGGAGGAAGTTACCATGCCGGACATGTGCGCATTTATTTTTGGGACGGATTAAATTGGGTGCAAAAAGGTGCTGATATTGATGGCGAGGCGGCAGACGATTATTCCGGTTCAGCAGTAAATATGCCTGATGCAAATACAGTTGCCATAGGAGCTTGGGGTAATGACGGAAATGCCTTAAATGCCGGTCATGTTCGCGTTTACACCTGGGATGGCGTAACATGGATACAAAAGGGAACAGATATTGATGGAGCAGCTGCAAATGACGAATTTGGTTATTCAATCAGCATGCCGGATGCCAATACCATAGCAATAGGCGCTCATCGTGCAGATGGAACCGGATTAGATGCCGGCCAAGCGCACATCTATAAGTGGGATGGCAGCGCATGGATGCTCCTAAGTAGTATTGACGGTGAAATGGTTGGTGATGAGTCCGGCTGCTCGGTAAGCATGCCAAACGCAAATACAATTGCTATTGGCGCTCGTTATAATTCAAATTCAGGATATCATGCAGGCCATACGCGAATTTATTCTTCTGCTGATGAGGTAGGTGTTTTAGAAACAAACTTTTCTAATCAAATTGTAGTTTATCCAAACCCAACTAAAGGTGAATTGTATATCGACTTAGGTGAAAGTAATTATAATCCGACTATAACTATAACCAATATATGGGGGCAACAAATATTAAAAACAAAATATAATGATATTAATTACTTGCAACTCACCATACCAGGGCCTGCAGGTATGTATTTTATTGAAGTTAGTTCTGGCGATAAAAAAACAATTTTAAAAATTATTAAAAAGTAGATTTACTTAAAATTAAATAGACTACTATTTATAATAATAGTGCGCAAGTTGATTTATGAAGGCATCACATTATTTGTTATAAGTGTGTTGTGCTATTTCAAAAGTGATATAATAAAGTCAATCCCCCGCTATATGGAACCGTATAAGGTGGATACGATGTGAAATCGCGATTAATTTGATAATCAAGATGTGCTTGTGCACTAAATTGATGTAAAAAACGGAAGCCGCCGAAAGCACCAATTATATAATTGCCGTTGGTGTTAAATTGAGTAGTTGAACTCAAATCATTTACCGGATTTTCAAAATTAAATGTGGTGAAAATAGTATTTTTATATCCAATTTCTGCACCGGCAAACCAAACGTTTTTATGTATTCCGCCCTGCAACAATAGGTCTGCTGAAAGTCCCATGCCGTTGGCCATTACATCTTCATAACCAAATATGTTTACCCCTACAAGGCCGTTCACAAACCAATTGTTTTTATCCCATTGACGACCAATTTGGACATGCAGATTTTTATTGCCTGTGTTTATTAAATACATTGGCGTGCTTAGCGATAATTGCATATAATAAGGCGCTTCATGTGTCGTATCGCATTTGAAATGTTGCACATAATGAATATCCCAATAAATGGTGTTTTCATATCGAATTCCTGTTCCTAAAGCTGGGGTTTCCTGTCTGTCGGGCGCAACTAATTGAGCCTGTAATTGAACACAGAATAAATATGTTATAATTAAAATAACTTGTTTCATTTTCAATTAGTTTAAAAAGAATGCATCAATTAAAGGTAAAGCCATTTCGGGATTTAATTCGATAAAAAAGTGTCCTTCATTTTCAATTTTTGTGATAGCACAATTATTGAATTTGGGCACATGATATTGCAGTTGGAAATCGTAACCCAATCGCTGACTTTTATCTGATGCCAAAATCAATGTTTCGCCAAAATAATTTTCTTTTATCCCTGAAGTAAAATCATAATCATAAGTGCCATCAAAGTTTCCCTGCCAATCGTTTACAGCATATCCTGCAAAAAAGCCGAAACGCGTAAACGACAATTCCTGCAATTCTTCCGGAGATGAAAAATCGCGGTAATCACCAACATCTGAATTTACAAAAACAGACATACGGTAATCGGCAATATTATCATTATCGAACGATAAATAACTGCCTGAATTTAGCATCTCATGTAATCCATCAGAGGAAAAAATAAATGCTGTGGTATTGGCTACTTCTGCAGCTGCGCCATAACATGCTCCCGGTTCTGCTAATAATAATTTGGCAACTTTTTCGGGATGTTGTTGCACATAATACGTTGCTAATGCGCCTCCCCATGAATGACCTAATAAATAAATAGGTTTGTTGTTCGAATAGGTGTTAACTATTTCATCGATGTCCTCAATAAATTTTGGAGGTGTGAGCTCCTCAATAGGCAATCGTTGCGATAACCCACTGCCGCGCTGATCAAATAGCACAACAAAATAGTGATTACTCAACGTTTGTAAAACAGATAGTCCTTCATAATCGCCACCGGGTCCGCCGTGTAATACCAATAACATGGTACTATCCGGGTCGCCAAAAGTTTCGAGATGTAAAATGGTTCCATCTGAAAGTGTAAAACGTGGTAGGCTGTTATCTTCTGTAACTGTCGGTCTTACCAATTCATTAAAATCATCCTGCTGCACACAAGCGGTCATCAAAGCAACGCAACACGCAGCTAAAATCAGGTTTTTGTTAATCATAAATTTTTGTAAATAAATAAAACGCAAAAGAACTGTTTTTTATGATATTAATTGGTGACTTAAGTCCCACTGCATGAGATTGTGCAATTATCTTAAAATGTAGGATGTTAGTTTCTCGCAAAGTCGCTAAGTTGAAGGGTTTGTATTGTGTGTGATATGGATTGT
>DAORKJ010000076.1:0-6926 GCA_035439505.1 Chitinophagales bacterium | reverse complement strand
CTTCGAGCAACTTTGAGGCACTTAGCGCCTTAGTGGTTAAAAAAAGGCTGTAGGCAAATAATTATATCATTAATGGATTTAACGACAATACACCACTAAGTCTCGAGGGGCCGCTAAGTAACTCAAAGTTTATGCTGACAACCAGTTTGCTATTTTAGTAACAATTAATTATCTTTATAGACTGATATTTAAAAACAACAACTATGAACACGACCGTATTGATTTTGATTGCGACAATGATTGTTACTTTATTGTCCTTCTACTTTGTTTTCAAAACAAAATTTACATTTAATGTGTATGCAAATATTATCATTCTTGTTCTGGTAAGTTTGTTTTTGGGATATCATATTTCAAATATGTCAGCCCAAGGCGCATGGTATCAATATTGTTTGATTGGAATATTTGTCTACGGAATTTATAATGTGTTGATAAGGGTTAAGCAACAAATTGAATTGAGAGGGTAGGAGATAATGGGAGTGATAGCTTTTTGTGTTGAATGATTTTATATTAAATGAAATATTTATTCAAAATAACCCTGCTAATACTTTGAGTGGAAGCCTGCCACAAAATAAATGTAATTAATATCGATTTAATGACAATCTAGCCCGGGGCATAGCGGAAAACCCGCAGGCCGCCTGTAGCGGACGAGGATTTGTAGCGGAGCACCGGCACAAAATGTCAATCTCAAGCGCAACGTTGCTGCTCCAAAAATTTATAAAATAAAAATTGGAAACAAAAATGTCAACCGGTACGATAAATTAATCCGTCAAAATCCGTCTAATCCGTTAAATCTGCGCCTGTCTGCCGCCAGGCAGGTTCCTTTTCACAACAATCCACTAAAACGCATCTATCCCAAAAAAATCCGCGTAAATCCGCTAAATCCGCGTCATCTGCGCCTGTCTGCCGCCAGGCAAGTTCCTTTTTAATACCGATCAACCCACAGTTTCAATCCCCTTAATCTCCGGTATCGCTTTTTTGATACTCGCTTCAACACCGGCTTTCATGGTCATGAAACTCATTGGGCAGTTTTCGCAGGCGCCCAGCAGTTTAACTTTTACAACTAAATCGTCGGTAATTTCTACCACTTGAATATCACCACCATCCTGTTTGAGATAAGGACGAATGGTGTCGAGCGAAGTTTCAACCTGCTCCATGATAGATGTCATATTCGTTGTCATAACTAATGCAAAATTAATCAAATTAATCAATTACCCTCTCGTGATTTCCACCACCTTGGTAGCAGCTTTTTCATCGTTGCGTATTGATATAAAACGCGCTGTATTATTAATCACCTCGTCGAAAGCAGCCTGTAAAATCGGATTACTATCGTCCAAAATTGCCGGTTTACCGCTATCTCCGCCTTCGCGAATACTTTGAACCAGCGGCAATTGCCCTAACAATGGCACCATATATTCCTTCGCCAGCAAATCGCCTCCGCCTTTTCCGAAAATGTAATATTTGTTTTCAGGTAACTCAGCAGGAGTGAAATACGCCATGTTTTCTACCACACCGATAATCGGCACATTAATATTCGGCAGCTTAAACATACTTGCCGCTTTTCGCGCATCGGCCAATGCTACTTCCTGAGGCGTGGTAACCACTATTGCACCTGTAATCGGCACTGTTTGCACCAATGTTAGATGCACATCGCCCGTTCCGGGAGGCAGGTCGATGATGAGGTAATCTAATTCGCCCCAAATACAATCTGTGACAAACTGACGTAAAGCGCTGCTTACCATTGGGCCTCTCCATACCACCGCCTGGGTTTCGTCGACCAGATAGCCAATAGAAAGCGATTTAAGGCCATACGCCTCCAGCGGTATCATCATAGCCTTACCGTTTTGTTCCACAACTTTCGGTTTAGCGTCTTTCAGGCCCAACATTAGGGGTATACTCGGACCGTAAATATCGGCGTCCATAATGCCCACTTTGGCCCCCGTTTTGGACAATCCAAGTGCCAGATTGACGGAAACGGTAGATTTTCCAACGCCACCTTTTCCCGAGCATACGGCTATAATATTTTTAACACCCGGCAGCAAAACCTCATTATTGCCCCGTACAGATGATATACGGGAGCTCATATTGATATCCACAATCGCTTCTTTATCCACAAGATGTTTTACGGCATTCATGCAGGCGCGGTGAATTTCTTCCTTCATGGGACAGGCAGGCGTAGTAAGTTCAACGGTAAAACTTACTTTTTTCCCCTCAATCTGAATGTTTTTAACCATTCCAAGGGTTACAATGTCTTTGTGCAGGTCCGGATCATCTACATTCCGCAACGCGTCTAAAATCCTTTTTTCGGTAATTTCCATATATATAATAAGGTGTAAAGTTACTGTCTGCAGAACAAAACTCCGGGCTTAATGGTTTGAAAGATGTAGATAAAAAAACAGGGATTTGACTTGTATGTGCGGCAGAAAATTATCTTTGCACCGAAGTAAACCGTTGAGATGGCAAAAAATTTAATGATTGTGGAGTCGCCTGCGAAGGCAAAAACTATTGAAAAATTCCTGGGGAAAGATTTCGTTGTGAAGTCCTGCTATGGCCATATCCGCGACCTGGAGAAAGCGAATTTCGGTATCGATTTTGAAAAAAATTATGAACCAAAATACGTCATTTCACCCGATAAAGAAGCCTTGGTGAAGGAATTGAAGAAGCTAGCGAAAAGTGCTGAAGAAATTTGGTTAGCAACGGATGAGGACCGCGAAGGTGAAGCCATTTCCTGGCATTTATGTGAGGTTTTGGGCTTAAATGCTAAAAATGCCAAACGTATCGTTTTCCACGAAATCACTAAAAAAGCCATTCAGGATGCCGTGGCAAAACCACGTTTTATTAATATCGATTTAGTAGATGCTCAACAGGCACGCAGAATTTTGGACCGCATAGTGGGTTTCGAATTGTCACCACTTTTATGGCGCAAAATCAATATGAAAACTTCCCTTTCTGCGGGACGTGTACAAAGTGTCGCAGTGCGAGTTTTGGTTGAACGCGAACATGAAATCAACGCATTTAAACCTGTTACTTCTTATAAAATCACGGCCAATTTTATTGTTAAAGATGAAAATGGCAAAGAATATACGCTCAAAGCTGATTTACCTGAAAAATTAGAACAGGAAGGGGATGCTGAGAAATTTGTCAACGATTGTAACGGTGCAAAATTCGCAGTATCTAATATTGCGGTTAAACCGGCAAAAAGAACGCCTTCAGCACCATTCACTACTTCAACATTACAACAGGAAGCTTCCACTAAATTGGGATTTTCAGTGGCAAGAACAATGATGATTGCCCAGAAATTATATGAAGAAGGGCATATCACCTATATGAGGACAGACTCAGTGAATTTAGGTGATCAGGCAATGGATGCTATTAAGTCCGAAATTGTAAAAAATTACGGCGATAAATATGCTAATCCGCGCAAGTTTAAAACCAAATCGGCAGGTGCACAAGAGGCCCACGAAGCCATTCGCCCTACATATATGGAAAACCATGAAGTAGATGCCGATTTTGATGAAAAACGTTTGTATAAACTTATTTGGAAACGTACCATGGCATCGCAAATGGCGGATGCAGAGTTGGAAAAAACGGTAGTGGATATCGCCGTTTCTACCCGTAAAGAAAATTTGGCTGCGAAAGGTGAAATCATAAAATTCGACGGATTTTTAAAAGTATATACTGAAGCATTAGAAGATGTTAAAGATGAAGATGCTACCTTATTACCACCATTAAAAATTGGTCAGGATTTAGCGTTGGTTGAAATGATTGGCGCACAAAAATTTTCAAAACCCGGTGCGCGATACACTGAAGCAAGTCTGGTGAAAAAATTGGAAGAATTAGGCATTGGTCGACCATCTACTTATGCACCAACAATTTCTACTATTCAGAAAAGAGAATATGTAGAGAAAAAAGATAAAGAAGGTGTGGAACGTACGTTTATTCAGTATACCTTAAAAGACGGTAAAGTGCAAAAACAAACACTTACCGAAACATTTGGTGCTGAACGTATGAAATTATTTCCTACCGATTTAGGCATTTTAGTCACCGATTTTTTAATTACCAATTTCCCGCAAATTCTCGATTATAATTTCACTGCAAATGTGGAAGAACAATTTGATGAAATTGCCGTTGGTAAAATCGACTGGCATAAAATGATTGATGATTTTTACAAACCATTTCATGCGCATTTGGAAGTAACTACCAAAACAGCTCAAAAGATAACAGGAGAGCGGTATTTGGGCTTACATCCAAATGGTGAACCACTCAAAGTGATGATGGGAAAATACGGTGCCATGGTGGTAATGGGAGAGACGCTGGATCCGAAAGAATTAAAAAATAATCCCGACGCCAAAAAACCAAAATTTGCCGGTCTACTCAAAACACAAAACATGGCAGAATTAACTTTGGAAGATGCCATTAAATTATTTGAATTACCAAAAACAATTGGTACTTATCGTGAAGATGATGTAGTTGTTGGTATTGGTCGTTTCGGACCTTATGTGCGCAATCAGAAAAAGTTTTATTCTATACCAAAAGGAACGGAAGCAGCAAGCATCACTTTAGAAGAAGCCATTGAATTAATTTTGGCTAAAGATGAAAAAGATGCGAATAAATTGATTCACGATTTTCCTGAACATGAAGTGCAGGTGCTGAACGGACAATACGGTGCGTATATTAAAAAGGGAAAAGAAAATTATAAAATTCCAAAAGATAAAGTCGCTAAAGATTTAACCCTTGATGATGTGTTGGATATTATAAAAAATACCGACCCTTCCGTAAAAGGTAAAAAACGTTTTGCGAAAAAGAAATAATTTTAGTCAGGCAGTTGAGTAAATAAAATACCAGTGAGCAACGAAAGTGAAATAGTCGCGCTAATTGCATTGTTAGATGACAGTGATCAGGAAGTATTTGACCACGTTGCTGCGCGATTAATTGCCTTAGGTCCCATGGTAATTGATAAATTGGAAGATGCCTATACTTCTATCCCCAACCCTGTAATGCAGGAACGTATAGAGGAGCTCATTCATCATATCCAGTTTACACGCGTTGAGCACGATTTGAAAATTTGGGCGGAACATGAAAATAACGATTTGCTCAAAGGTGTTTTAATTATTACCCGACACCAATATCCTGAATTAGATGAAGAAAAATTATTAAAAACCATTTCACGTATTCAAAAAGATATCTGGATTGGTATTAATAATTATTTGTCCCCACTCGAGCAGATGAATGTGGTAAATCAAACTTTATTTTCACACTATCAGTTTTTAGGGCTCAATAACGATGACGATGAATTGCGTTACATGTATATTAATAATGCTGTTGACGCACTAAAAGGAAATCACTTTGCCATTGGCATTTTGTATTTGTGTTTATGCCAGCAACTTGATTTGCCGGTATATGGCGTTTGTTTGAGTGCGCATTTTATTTTAGCTCGTGCAAAAGATTATATTACCGATTTCGATAATAAAGAAGAAAATAGGGAAGAGGTTTTGTTTTATGTAAATCCTTATAACAAGGGTTTGGCATTTAGCGAAAAAGAAATCAATATTTATTTAAATAAAATTGGTGCTCAGCCAAGTGATAAATATTTTGCACCGGCATCTAATCGTCAGGTGTTGTTTGAATATGTGCAATACCTGATTTCACTGCTTAAAAAGCCATCGGAGCAATACAAAGCCGATGACCTTCGTCGCCTGGAAGACATACTGGCAGGGGAGTAGCGGTAATTGTTATACATTCATAGTAAATAGGTATTTTTGTTTATGCGTATTTCCGGATTCACATTTATTCGCAATGCCGATAAGCTCGATTATCCCATCAAAGAATCTATTCAAAGTGTATTGCCTTTAGTGGATGAATTTATTATTGCTATGGGCGATAATGATGAAGGTGATACTACATTCGAATTATTACAAAGTATCAATTCACCTAAAATTAAAATTATCAATACTGTTTGGGATACGGTTGCATTTCCAAAAGCACAGGTTTATGCGCAGCAAACCGATTTGGCAAGAGCGCATTGTACAGGCGACTGGTTATTTTATATTCAGGGAGATGAGGTAATTCATGAAAAAGATTATGCAACCATTCTAAGTAGATGTGAAGAATTATTACCGAATACAGCAATAGAAGGATTATTATTTAAGTATTTTCATTTTTGGGGTGATTACTGGCATCAGAATCGTTCGCATAGTGCTTATGGTCAGGAAATACGTATTATTCGCAATCACCCTGATATACATTCGTATGGCGATGCGCAGGGGTTTCGGCGTATTCCTAATTTTGATGGAAAAAATTTCCGACTGAAAGAGGGTGTATATAAATTAAATGTAGCGCGTGTAGATGCCGGTATTTATCATTATGGTTGGGTGCGTCCGCCGGATTTTATGATGCGCAAACGCAAAATGAGTAATACTTTACATCACGGACAATCGACAACTACAGAAAATTTTGCGGCAACTATTTTTGATTACGGACCTGTTGGAAGGAAACCAATTTTCAAAGGAACGCATCCGGCTATTATGCAAGCGAGAATAGCGCAATTCGATTGGGGTAATATGCTTAATTATTCCAAACATCAAAAAAAAATAAATCGCCCATTACAAAAACACGAAAAACTCAAGTATCGTATTTGGAGTTGGTTTGAAATTTATGTATTTAAAAAACAAATTTTCACGGCAGCGAAGTATGTGGTGAAGGAGGTTTAGGATGGAATTCGGAGATCAATTGTAAGCACATGGGTTAATGAAATTACGAGCTTCGAATGATTGATTAGCAAATTAGCTGATTAGCAGATTAGCTGATGGGGGTTTATAGGTGGAATGACATTCTTGCTCAAATTTGGCTGTTTCCGCCCCGGCAGACGTTTCGCGAATTGGTACATCGGTACATTGGTACATTTGCACATTGATTAGTTTCTCGCAAAG
>DAORKJ010000075.1:0-19215 GCA_035439505.1 Chitinophagales bacterium | reverse complement strand
GGGCTGTTCCCTTTGCATTTCCCTCTGTGGTTTCGGCTGTTTAATTCTGGTTTCTTGTTTAAATTTTGTGCCCTTAGCGTTTTCATTTTGCGTTCCGGTTCACCGGAATTGCGGGCAAAAAAACATACCATAATTCAGAAAACCTTAGGATGAAATTAGCATTACTCACCACAAAGCAACAAAGGTCTCAAATTAACTCAAAGTGGAAATTTGTAATAAAAAAAAGGAGGTTATCTAACAAGACAACCTCCTTTTAAAAATTATGCGTTTTAATTAATGTACAACAGTAACATTATTACTGGAAGTAATTCCGTTAACAGTGCTTTTAACGAAATACATACCTTCATCAAAATTACTTGCATCGATAGTATAAGTAAATGTACCTGCATTTAACTGCGCATTAGCAACATTTACTAATTCGCGGCCAAGCATATCAACCACAACAATTTCAACAGTTGCAGCTTCCACTAAATTAAATGAATAAGTAAAGTTATTGCTGGCTGGGTTAGGGAATACATTGGATGTGCCTAAGGCTACTACATCATCAATATCATTCATACCGGTAACTTTTAATGAAGCCATTTTTTTGAATGCAACATCTTCATCACCTTCTGCCAACATATTATCTGCAGCATCGGTTAATTCAAAATATCCGGATCCAGTTAAGCCATCTCCGGCGTTATCGAAAAATGTAAATGTATAACAACCTGTTCCAGGTAAAATAAGATCTTCATCAAATACGATTTCATTTTTCATACTGGTAGAATAAGGACCATCTTCATACAGTTCTTCACCAGTTTCGTCGTCTACAATATTCCAACGTGTTTGTGTTGGGTAATTGTCTGTTTTTACTTTAAGATGAACAATCATTGATACATTGTTTTTATATGTAATATTTGCATCAACTGCATTGTTATCATCATTTTCGTCGGTAGAAATAATTTTAATTTCCAAGTCATTATCGTCACCTGCTAACGTAACGGTACCAATATTTACCACTGCAAATTCATATAAATCTAAATCACCTGTCCACTCATAGGTTAAAATTTCGATGCCTTCACCATCATAAACGCCGAAAGTGCAGGCCGTTAAATTATCGAAACCAATGTTTTGAATATTTACAGATAAATCAACTTCACCGCAGGCTGCTGTTGGTCCGGTATAAGCTATAATGGCAGGGTCGTTATTGGTAAATGCAATTTCGCAACTATTTATACTATTGTATAAAGTAGTTACAGCAGCTTGTCCTACTTCTTTAATGATTCTATTAGGACAAACACGATAAATGGTAGGGAAGTAGCCGATATCATAATCTTGAACAACATCATAACTATCGTCACCTGCATGTGTTAAAATGATTGGATACGGTGTGCCATCTACCCAGTCGCCCTGTGTGCCACCACCTATTCCGTTCAATTGGTCAATTGTGCTACCACCATCACCTTCAATATAAAACACCATTACTTCATTGGTGCCATCAGGGCCATAAGTTTCATATAATGTTTCCAAGTTACCACCTGTATGATAACCCCAACACGGACCGCACCACACAGCTGAAAAATCGAGGAAAACCGATTTGCCTTCATTCAAAAGCGTATACAGATTCCACTCAGTTCCGTTAATATCGGTGAGAGTCCAGTCAGGAGCCACATCTCCCTCTTTTAATTGTGCAGCTGCCGGGTTTTGCATCACGCTTAGCAGTGCAATGGCGAGCAGACTTGAAAAGTAGATTTTTTTCATCGTTTTAAAAATTGTTTTCAAAGCTAATCATTTCCTGATATTTATAGTAGGGTTTTCCACTAGGGTTTTGTGGGCTTGGTCTTAGTGTCCTGAGATAAGGTAAATATTCAGCAATTTTTGTGAACAGGAAAATTGGCTGCTTTGCCCGCCCTGCAAACGTTGTAGGCGATGACTAAGCGGTAATTTTAGTTTCAGCCTACAAGGTCAAAACCGTGTATTTGTCTGACAAACAAGCCATTGTAGCTGTTATCGTGTTAAAGTGTGAAAAATGTATTGTTTAGCGCTTGTAATCCCCCCTTGTTAAGATTTACCTTTATTTGTTGGAAATGTGACAGGGTAAGGCTTCCATAACTTTTTTTACTTATAAACATGTTTATACATATATATTTTGATGTATTTCAAAAAAAGATTACTTTTGATTAACTTTCTGGATACATTAAATGACATTAATCTTACAAAGGGTTGTCCATTGAAAGTTGTAAATTTGTAATCAAAACCTCTTAATTTTTACTAAAATGAAAAAAGTTTTACTCTTCAGTCTCGTAACAATTGGATTGTTACAGGTAAGCTTTGGTCAGTATCAGCGTACGGTACTGTTCGAAGAATTCACGCAGGCTAGTTGTGGACCATGTGCTTCACAAAATCCTGGGTTTAATGCATTGTTGGAAGAAAACAGCGACAAAACACTGGCTATTAAATACCAGGTTTGGTGGCCGGGATTTGACCCTATGTATTTGCAAAACGAACCGGATGTTGATTCACGTGTAGGTTATTATAGCGTTTCAGGTGTGCCTGATGCTACAATGGATGGTGTTCATGTTCCTAACGATTGTGCATATTATGTTGGTGCACCTGCTTGTGTTAGCCAGGATGACATCGATGCAGCTGCTGCCATTACTTCACCTTTTCTTATTAATGTAACGCATTCATTTAATGCTGAATATACAACAGTTAACGTGCATGTTGAAGTTACTGCCGGCGCAGATGTTGCAGGTACTTTAAAATTGCAAGTTGCCGTTACTGAAAAAGAAATTTTATTTAACACGCCTCCGGGATCTAACGGTGAAACCGAATTTTATGGCGTAATGAAAAAATTATTGCCTTCAGCTAGCGGAACAACCACAGGTTCATTTACCAGTGGTGAAACAAAATCATTTGATCTTAGCTGGGATATGACCAATATTTACAATTTGAATAATATTCAAATTGTAGCATTTATGCAGGATGATGCAAGCAAAGCTGTTCTTCAAGCTGGTGTTTCTAGCCCAGCTGGCGGATTACCTGTAGTTGATTATGCTGCTAACAGCGTAAGTGCAATTACTTGTTCTTCAGAATATACACCGGTAGTTAGTGTTACCAATAATTCAGGTGCTGCTTTAACATCTTTGGATGTTGTGTATAGTATCGATGGTGGTGCCGCTGCTACTTATCCATGGACTGGTTCAATTGCAGCCGGTGCAACAGGAAATATCTCTTTACCTGCTGCTACTTTAGTAGGTGCCGGTTCACATGATATTGAAGTTGAAATCGTTTCAGTTGAAGATATTGATATCAATATGGTTAACGACAACGTTGCCAGTGGTATCAGTGTTTTAGATGTTGCAGTTCCTAGCGTTGAGGAAGGTTTTGTTGGAGCTACTTACCCTCCTGCAAACTGGGCAGTTGATAACTTAAACGACGGAACAGGCTGGAGCCGTGCAACTGGTGCCGGTGGTTATGGTGAAAGTACTACTTCTACAAAAGCTGATTTTTATAACATCGCTGTTGGAACATTCGATTTGTATTTACCTAAATTGGATTTTACCAATTTTACCGGTGATTTAAATTTGGTATTTGATCGTGCTTATGCAATGTATAATGCTACATTTGTAGATATACTTCAAGTACAGGTTTCTGAAGATTGCGGTGCAACTTGGGATGAATTATATGAAAAATCTGGTTCTGAATTAAATACAGCTCCTAATACAACTTCATTATTCAAACCGGATGATGATGAATGGGAAACTGACGAATTAGATATGTCTGCTTATGCAGGTAATGCTGATGTATTGGTGAGATTCCATGCTATCAGCGGTTACGGCAATAACTTATATTTAGACAATATTCGTATTGCAGGCCCAACAGGTGTATTTAATATTCCTACTTTAAATCAATTCGAATTATATCCAAACCCAACTTCAACCAGCTCTGTTGCTTCATTTAATTTAATTGAAGCTGCTGATGTAACTATCAATGTAATTGATGTTACCGGTAAAGTTGTTGCTGCTATCAACGCAGGAAATATGATTTCAGGTAGTAATACTGTTACTATTGAAACTGCTGATTTTGCAGCAGGTATGTACAATGTAGTTATCAGTGCAAACGGTAAAAACGTTGCATTTGAAAACTTAGTTGTAATCAAATAATAAATCAAGCAACAAGTAAACATAGAGGTCGTCCTTTTGGGCGGCCTCTTTTTTTTGTACCCCCAGAATTGGGTATTGTAAAAAGTGCCTTCTGAACGGAGTTTTGTTCCATCAAAATCACCTTTAACCGGTGATATTTTTTAACTGATGTAACAAACCTTTTATTTATGAAAACACTTTTTTTAAGTTTATTTTTTGTGGTAATTACGCATGTTGCTTTTGGACAGGTTACGCCCTATACCACAGCGGTCACTTATCCTTTAATCCTTGCATTTCCAATGGATGTTTCCAGTTGCGGGTCGGTAGCATTTAATCCTATAGATATCAGATATTATACTTCTCGTGTCGGCAATGCTACTTATCCATTACTTACTTTTTATGCAGATGGCACTTTAGCTTTTCAGGATGTAACCGGACAGGATACCAGAGGTATTTGGTGGAATCCCAATACCAACCAATTAGAACGCAATTGTTTTTCAGCTGTAGGCTGGTCTCAAATTGTTTTAGATGGCAGCAAGAATGCCACCAGTGCGTTTAATATTTTATTTGCAGGCGCATTAAACCCTAATGCACAATGTGAAGGTGCATACGATTATATCAATAATGAAGTTGTATTTTATTTTGGAGGTAATATTTCACGATACAACAGAGCAACCGGAACGCTAATAGCCACAACTGCAATTACCGGTGTTACTTTTACTTCGATTAACACCACAGCTGTGATTTATACAGGTGTAACCGGTTATGAATATGGTATATTGGATTATACTGCTAAAAAGGTAATTTTTATTAATCGTGCAACTTGTGCATATGCTGGGGAAACAGCATTACCTGCAACAGCAGTTACTGCCACATCACATCAATTTAGTTATACCAATAATTTGTTGTGGTTATTTAATACAACCGATAATAAATGGTATAGTTATCAGGTATTTGATTTACCTGTTTTAGCTATTGATGATATTATTTTAAATGGTGTGGCAGAGCCTACACAAAACACGCTTACATGGCAAGCTATCAGCGATGCACCAATAACAGTATTTAATGTTCTGCATAGCAGCGATGGGGTGCATTTTAAGCAAATTGGCAGTGTGAATGGCTATGATTCCGGAGATGGTTTATATTCCTATACGCATATGCATCCTACTAATGGTTTTAATTATTATCGTATACAATGTGCAGATGATCAACAGGTAGAATTTTTATCTGAAATAATTTGTATTGAAGCAAAAACAGGTAAAAATAATATTACCCTTTATCCTAATCCGACTACTACCTATATTATTATTAATGAGGAAATTGATCAGCGCACCTATCAAATATTAAATAGTTCAAAACAAATAATTAAACAAGGGGAGCTCGATGAAAATGGTAAAATAGATGTGCATTCCTTAGAAGCAGGTATTTATTATTTGCAAATGGATGAGAAGAGTTATCCTTTTGTGAAAAAGTAAATTAAGTGGTTTTGTTACAGTTAAGGTGCTTATTTGGGCACCTTAATTTTTTTATTGTTGTAACAATTTTCAACAGTTTTTATCCATAAAAAAAACCAGCAGTAGCTGGTTTTTTATTGTTGTTTAATATTTTTTATTTATCCGTTTTTTCTTCAGTAGGAGTAGCACTTCCACACTGTTTTAATGATTCTTCCACCTGATCTGCACCCCAATTTGGATGTAATGGAGAAGCCGGAACAAAAATGGCGTATTTTTCTTTAGAAGTTTGTAATAGAGGACAAGCTTTGTCTGCACCGCCACCAAATTGCGGTGGTGTATATAATAAACTTTGTCCCATTAAATAATAAGCACGCGGATTATTAGCATCAAGCGTCATGGCTTTACTCATCATCATCATACTTTGCATACCATACATCTGACCTCTTGTCATTGGGTCAACCATAATGCGACCGCCTAAAATCATACTTTTTAAGACATAAATTTCTGAATTTTCAGGCATTAATGAATCAGCAGTAGCCGCACTTTTTTCGGCAATATCTAAGATGGCATCAATTTTAGAGGCATCATTATATACATAAATGGCAGTTGCACGAGCTAAACCGGAATAATAAAATGGCAGCCATTGATTTTTTTCAGCCATCGCTATGCGGTCAAATTTATTAGCCATAGCAACAAAAGCATCACCTGTTTTGCAGGTATCTAAATCTGCCAGCGCTTTCGTCATGGCATCGTTAAACTTTGGACTCTGACCAAAAGCAGTTACGCCAATAGTCATAAAACAAACAATAGTAAGTAGATTTTTCATATTAGTGATTTATTTGATAGTTGTTTTTTTGACAAATATTAAGCCAGTTTCTTATTCTTCTGATTTATCTATATCAATGTCGTTAACCCTGCGGTCTTCGCCATATAAAATCGATATAAATACGCCGAAGAATATCGTACTTTTTATTGGTGCTCTGTTTTCAACTCTGGTCATACCATCGCTGGAATACTGGTAGCCATAAATTTGGTCAAATTGTGGAGCATTATCCCATGATAAAAATACTACAGTGAAATTACCCCATAAACTCGTCAGGTAACTGGCACTTATAGCTAAGTTATGTAAATCGGGAGAAACATCACCCAAAAATTGCGGGTTGTTTGGGTTATAATATGGCCATCCTGAAATGTATCGGTATGTCCCGCTAACTTGGGTATTTATGGTTGGGAAATAATGTTTGTATACCAAACTGAAAATATGTTGTGCCGCAAATGTTGGTGTAACTTCTTCCGGATAGTCTAAAAATTTCCGTTTAGTATCTAAATATGAATAAGAAATCCAGTAATCGGCATATTTAATTGTTTTTTTATCTCTGAAAAATACATCTATACCTTTTGCGTATCCTTTACCATCATTAAAATAATTATTCACAAATGGAATATCGGTTGATTCCTGTGTAACTAAATTGTCGTAATCTTTATAATAACCTTCTACCCTGAATGTCCTGTCGTTAGTAACATATTGGTAATTGCCGATATAATGGGTGGCCTTTTCATACGTGAGTGGTGAAACAGCAGTGGTGTATAAATAGGTGGGCTGCGGCGTTTGATAAAAATCGCCATAAGCAAATGAAACCTGACTGTTTTTTCCGGTTTTATATGCCAGTGAAACACGAGGTGCAATATTTATTTCTCCCAATACTTCTGAATTTTCGGCACGTACACCAATTCTTCCTGCAAGGTCATTCGTGATAAAAATATCAGATTCGGCAAATCCTGCAGTATAATTTTCTTTAACATTGAATGCTATATCACCGGCGTTTTGATCGTATGTTTGATATTGATATTCGGCACCGTAACGGATTTTAATTTTTTCTGTGATGGCATTATTAAATGCTACTTTGCCTTGAGCAGATTGATCGGCGCGGCCTATATCCAAGCCATCGGCGATAATATTGTCTTTATTACTACTGTAGCTGGTACCGAGTTGGATACCCCAGTTTTTTGTAAGTAATTCGCGGTATGAAATATTGACATAATTATAATTATTACCCAAACTAATATCATCCGTTAATGGTAAGCTATCAATATCATTTACGCGGACTGCAAAATCGCTGGTTTCTTTTTGAGCATATAATTTTATAATACCCGTTTGAGAAGTTTTTTGTCTGAAAAATAAACTGCCTTCAACGGCTTCCACACTTTTTAATGATTCGAATGTTGTTGGTACATACACTTCATCAAATAAAGCGAGATTGGTATAATTGATACCGCCACCTAATGCAGTTTTTTCATTTTTAAATTTTTGGGTGTGAAATCCTCCCACAAAAATTGGCGCAAGACTTAAACCTGATGCACTATACTCAGGCATATCTTCTGTATTTAATATTACGGCAGATGAAAGTGCTTGTCCGTATTCAGCGGAATAACCACCGGTACTAAATACGGTACCTTTAAACATAAAAGGCTGAAAACGTCCGCGAGAAGGAATGTCCGGAAGGGTGGAGTAGTAAGGGTTGTTGACAGTCATCCCATCAATTACCGTTTTGGTCTCATAATCAGAACCACCACGAACGTATAATCCATCATCATTACCTACTTTGCTGGCACCCGGAAGTGTTTCCAATGCACCGTATATATCGCCATCGGCTCCGGCTGTTGTAACAATATCTAAAGGTTTTAAAATGGTATTCTTTTTTTCATCACTGGCTTCAAATGCACCTGCGGTAATTACCACTGCATTTAATTCATTAAATAATTCTTTTAATTCTACATTGATTGTCAGCGCACCTGAAGTAAGTTCAATAGTGTCCTCATAATTACCATATCCAACAAAACTTACCGTAAAAATTTGTTTTCCGGTTTCAGTGGTGGTAAAGCTGTATTTGCCATCCAAATCGCTGGTGGTGCCATCATAAGTATCTTTTAAAAAAATATTAGCACCGGGAAGTGTATTGTTTTTATTGTCGGTAACCACTCCTGAAATAGTGGTTTGCGCAAATGTATTACCGATAGCAACAAGGAATAATAAGCAGGTAAATATTTTTTTCATAAGCTGGTTAAACATCAATGTGACAATTTGGTTAAATTACAGTACAAAGTAACATGGATTTTAAGTTTTAATCAAAATCGATTGGATGATTCAGCCCGAAATGGCGATGAATGCATCAAATTTAAAGACAAACTGTTTTAACACTTCAAAAGGCTTTTGGTTGACAAACGGAGGCCTTGTTTGTGCGTTTTTAGTTAAAATTGCACCAAAACAGGATTATGCCAATAGTATTCATCACCGGTGCGAGTTCCGGATTTGGAAAAGCAACAGCTGAAAAATTTGCTCAAGCCGGTTACCAATTAATATTGAATGCCAGACGATTAGACAGGCTGGAAACACTTAAAACGCACTTAGAGGCAACGTATGGCAGTGATGTATTGTTGGTGCCATTTGATGTGCGTAATAGGGAAGAAGTGGCTCAGCAGTTGGATAAAATGCCTTCAGCGTGGCAAAAAATTGATGTTTTAATTAACAACGCCGGATTAGCTGCCGGTCGCGATGCATTTCAGGATGGGAGTATGGACGATTGGGAATTAATGATTGATACCAATTTAAAGGGCTTAATGTATGTGAGCAAATGGGTGGTAAAAGGCATGATGGAACAAAAGTCCGGACATATCATTAATATTTCCAGTTTAGCGGGACAAGAAGTATATCCTCAAGGTAATTTATATTGTGCCACCAAACATGCAGTTACGGCATTAAGTAAGGGAATGCGGATGGATTTATTGCCTTATCATATTAAAGTGACCAATATTTCTCCCGGATTAGCAGAAACGGAATTTAGTATTGTTCGTTTTAAAGGTGATACAGAAAAGGCAGCTAAAGTTTACGAAGGTTATCAGCCCCTACAACCTGAAGATATTGCCGATGTGATATTTTTCGCTGCTTCCCGTCCGGCCCACGTAAATCTGGAAGAAATTACCATTTTACCAACCGCCCAAAGCGATTCACGAACAGTAAATAAAAATCCCTAAAATTAATTACCCACCTCGGCTGCAAGCCGAAAGTTGTCGTGGAGTCTCCGACTCCAGACGCCACCCCGGTCTCCAGACCGGCGAAAAAATGAGCGATGAGTGATGAATAATGAGTGATTGGGTTTAATAGAAAATTTCTTGCATTTATTTTTTGAACAGCCGAAACCACGATCCCAATAGCTATCGGGACTCAGAGAAAATACACACAAAGTTCACCGAGAAATTAAAAGTAAATTTGAATTTACGAATAATTACTTCGCGCACCCAAGTTGTCGCAGACAACGTTGTCGTGGAGTCTCTGACTCCAGACGCCACCCCGGTCTCCGGACCGGCGAAAAAATGAGCGATGAATAATGAGTGATTGGGTTTAATAGAAAATTACTTGCATTTATTTTTTGAACAGCCGAAACCACAATCCCGATAGCTATCGGGACTCAGAGAAAATACACACAAAGTTCACCGAGAAATTAAAATTAAATTCGAATTTACGAATAATTACTTCGCGCACCCATGTTGTCGCAGACAACGTTGTCGTGGAGTCTCTGACTCCAGACGCCACCCCGGTCTCCGGACCGGCGAAAAAATGAGCGATGAATAATGAGTGATTGGGTTTAATAGAAAATTACTTGCATTTATTTTTTGAACAGCCGAAACCACGATCACGATAGCTATCGGGACTCAGAGAAAATACACTCAAAGTTCACGGAGAAATTAAAAATAAATTCGAATTTACGATAATTACTTCGCGCACCCATGTTGTCGCAGGCAACGTTGTCGAGGAGTCTTTGACTCCAGACGCCACCCCGGTCTCCGGACCGGTACAATTTTTACTCCCAAAAATTAATAACCCCTCATCGCTTCAACCAAAATTCATACAGCGATTTTTGCGCAGCACCTGCTGATTCCAATGGAGTTAATTTATAATCCACTTTGTCGGTATTTTGTAGTGTTACCTCAAATGTTTGCAGTACACCACTGCGGCTAATTGTTAATTGAATGGTATCTCCGGCAGATTTATTTTCAGTAAACTGATTAAGTAAACCGCTTGTATATCGGAAATTATTAACAGCAATTATTTCATCATTTACATTTAATCCGCCTTTTTCACCTGCGCTGTTTTTGCGGATAGATTGAATGGAATTTTTATCGTTAATAACAATACCTAAATCTAATTCTAATTTACCTTCATTTTGATTGACTAATAACAATCCGAATGCTGCAAAAATGGAATAATCAATTGGAGTTGTGCCAAATACATGATTATCGTAAAACCAATCTAAATTTTCGCCGGTGTAATGTTCAAGAATAGTTTTGAGTTCTGCCTCGGTAAAGCCCTGGTTGCGTTGTAAATAAAATTGGTTATAAGCGTCGCGCATTACATCATTGATATTATGTTCGCCTTTGCTGTAACGAATAATCATTAAATCGAGGAGCAATGCTAAAACACCTCCGCGAACATAATAATTTACCTGGGAATTATTGCTGTTTTCGTTTTGACGATAATATTTTATCCATGCATCAAAACTTGCTTCTGCAACACTTTGTACATGTTTACCCGGTGCATTTTCCGCATCGTTAATATTTTTTTCAACTACATTTAAATATTCGTTTTCGGTATAAATTCCGGCGCGATAAACAATGAGGTCATCAAAATAACTGGTGAAACCTTCAGCCACCCAAAGACCTGTTGTATAGTTCTCTTCTCCGTAATTAAATGGTCCCAAAGCCGCAGGGCGCAGACGTTTTACATTCCAAAGGTGGAAATATTCATGCGCACATAAACTGATAAATTCTAAATAGGAGGTACGAGCTGAATATCCAAAACGTTTAAATATTAAACTTGTCGAAAACAAATGTTCCAACCCACCACGTTGCGTATGAGAATTTAATAAAATAAATAAATATTTATCGCAGGGGTGACTTTGAAAAATGTTTACTTCGGTATCAATAATTTTAATTAAATCGGTAATAATTTGTTGAGCATTGTGATTGCCTTCTCCATAAATGGCTAAAGTATGCGGAATGCCTGCCGCTTCAAATGTGTAGGTTTCGTGATTGCCAATTTCGATTGGGCTATCGTATAAGGTATCTTTATCAGCAGCAATTAATTGCCAAATATTATTTTGTGTGTTTGGTAATGCAGTGGCAATTTTTTTGAAACTTTCGTGCGGATGAATAGTGATTTCAACCCCACCTTCATATCCGGCAACCCATAAAAAACACGCAGCCGGAATAATTGAAGCGTGACTGCTATCTAACCAACAGGTGCGCACGCTTTCTTCAAATGCATAAATTTCGTAGGTAACGGTAAAATCATTTCCTGCAGCATAAACAGCCCAACTATTTTTTTGTGTTTTAACAACAGGTAATGTATCACCTTGTGTGTCAGTAGCTTTTAGTGCATTTACATTTTTTGCATACTCACGTACCAAATAAGAACCGGGTGTCCAGACCGGCAATTCCAAATGAACAAATTCTTCGGTAACGCCCTTTATATGCAGGGTGAATTTGAAAACATGTGTCGCCGGATTCGGCATGGCTACTTCGTATGCAATGTGCATCATAATTGAAAATTGTGATGCAAAATTGTAAAACAAAATGCGAATTATTCCACTTTAATGATTTTTAGTTCCACCCGCTGATTTTTTTTGCGGCCTGCGGCTGTGGCATTGTCCGCAATAGGTTGTGTTTTGCCATATCCCTTCCAGGTAAGATGCTCAGGTGTTATGCCCTTTGCGGTGAGGTAATCCACAACATTTTTAGCCCGGTCGTTGGATAATTTCTGACAAAATGCATCATTTGGAAGACCATTGGTATGACCGCCAATTTCTACATAAATATTGGGATTACTCTTTAAAAATTCAACCAGTTCATCGAGCGAAGCCGAACTTTCCGGTTTTAAATCAGATTTATTTGCTTCAAAAAATATATTGTCGAGCTGAATAATGGTTCCTGCTTTAATTGGAATGAGTTCCACATCGGCAGTTACTTCCGCATATAAAGTATCTTTAGTGCCGGTTAATTCATCTGCAATTTCTTTTACAATAGCTTCCTTATCAGTAGACGTAGTATCAGAAAATTCTTCATTAATTCTTTTATTCAATTCAATCAGAATTTCTTCGTTGGTGATTTTATTTTCTTTAAGGTCCGCTTTTAATTCGGTTTTAATTTCGTGTTTAATCGTCGCAACAGGGTCTTCAACATTAAAATCTGTTTCATCAAAATCTAAATCTTCATCTATAGTTGTCATCACAGGAAAATATCCCGGTTTTTTGATGGTCACATTATAATTATCTTCAGGAATAATAATCTGATAATTGCCGTTTGTAGAAGTTGTAATACCCTTTGGTTCTTCACTCACCAAACCACCGAATGCAACATCAGCATTAATAGGTTGTTTTGTTTCTGCATCAATAATTTTCCCTTTCAGCAAGGTTACAGGATCGGGCTGTGCTTCAACAGGAAGAGGTATCCGAAATAAATCCGCTTTACCGTACGAATTTTTTGTTGAGGAAAAATATGCATAATCGCCACTTGCAGGAATGGTATAATAATAATCGTGGCCTTCACTATTTATTTTGTTGCCCAGATTAACCGGCTCGGTCCAGTTCAACCAGGTATCATCGAGGCGTTTGCTCATAAACATATCATAACCGCCATAACCGCTTTTTCCATTGGTGGCAAAATAAATTGTTCTGTTGTCGGATGCAATAAATATACTGCCTTCTGTAGCTGCGGAATTAATGGTCATACCTAAATTTTTAGGCTCGGTCCACACCTTATTACTTTGTAAAAAACTCACATAAATATCCATGTCGCCATAAGAATCGGGACGTTCTATGGCCATTAAAATTACATTACCTTCGGTGTTCATGTGGTAACAGGAAAATTCGTTGTCGTTATAAAAATCATTAATTTTTAATGCTTTCGGAAACGACCATCCATCAGGTGTTTTTTTTGAAATAGAAATATCCTGTTTTACTTTTTCGTAGTTGTTAGCGAGTAATAAAGTGCTGCCATCAGAACTAATCCATGATACATAATTATGTTGTTCATTATTTAATGGGAAACCGATATTAATCGCTTTGGTCCATTTATTATTTGCCCATTTGGAAACATAAATATCATCACGCAGGGCTCCACCGGTATTTTCATGATAATTTTTTCTGGCGAAATACAATGTTTTACCATCAGGTGCAATAAATGCAAACATGTCATCTGCATCGCTATTTACTTCTACCCCTAAATTTTCCGGGTCGGGGATGGGTTTAGCATATTGTAATTCATTTACGGATGCTTTTATTGGCACTTCACTGTTCGAAATACCAATACAATCAATTTGATTCATGCCGGGTATGGCTTTGGTATTTAATACCACACGTACTTCGCTCACTTCATAATCGGTAAGCGGAATAAATACCCGAAATATTCTGCCTCCGGTAGTGAATTCCGGTTTGATATTCAGATTTTCGTAAACACTGTATTTTTTGCCGGTGGTGCTGTAAAGAATTACTTCTTTAATTGAGCCTGGACAATTACTTTCTCCAATACCAATTTGTTGCACTTTTTGTGGATTGGTAAAACGCACATGAATAAACTCACCTGCCGGATTATCGGGAGTGCTTGGTGCCCATGCTACGGTGCTTTCACCGAAGGCTGGCAATTTATCCGGTTTGCCCAAAACTTGTTTGGCAGCAAACTGTTTGCGGGTATATTCTGTCGAAAAACGAACAACCTCCGATGCCCATTGCACTTCCTGTGCAGCAGCAGTGAGGGATATCAAACAAAATAGCCATATAAAATGAAAACGCAATGTTGTAAATTTTGACTTAAACGAAAACTGTGTGTGCATTATTTTGGCAGGGTAGTAGTGTCGTCGGTAACCTCTTCGTATTCTGTAAAACCACCATCATTTCCCGGCATTTGATGTTGCTGTGTTTTACGTTTACGATTAAATAATATAGAAAACACTTCATCAGATGCTTTAATACCTCTGAAAATGATATTAAGCATATAAAAAAAGGCAAAAAATCCGATGATATATTTTAGAATTGCTGTTTGATAAATTTTATCAATAGTAGCTAATAACCATTTATGCGGAGGTAAATTCGCAATTTCCGGTTTTAATATCGTGATGATAAATAAAACGATACATGCCATCAATAAATAACCATCAAATCGCATTACTCGTACACGTTTGCGTTCAAAATTCATCACTGCTCGCCAACGATTGCGTTCAAGATTGCTGGCAATAGTAGCATATATTACGAAGGTTCCGGTAATAGCATAAGCTACTGCAGCAAGTGAGTATGTGGCATCCATGTGCGAAAAGGTAACCAATGCAGCGAGGCTCACTAAAATATAATAACCAAGTGCTTTGAAAAATAAAAACGAAGAATCTTTATTAATACCCATATCGTTCAGCAGCGAGGAAGTAACTGTCGCCAGTATTTTCCAAACCGTGGAAAACACGATATTAATAACGCCGAGATAAAATATGTATTCGAATAATTCCATGTTTGCGGGTACAAATATACCGTACCGACATAAAAAAAGCCGCCCCAACGACAGGGCGGCAGATTCAACAGCCTATGGTGAGAATTGAAACGTGCTTGGGATAGCAGACTTGTGTTTACATGAGACAAGGTTCTGTAAACACCATAGGGTTTAATATTCCATTGGTGATAGTGTAATTGAACACACCAAATATATTTTTAGCGTTAACGCGTTTGATCATTCGTTTGCGGTGGCTTTCAACCGTGTTTACCGAAAGCCAGAGTTCATCGGCAATTTCACGGGTTGTTCTGCCTTTTGCAATGAGGTTTAAAATTTCAGTCTCACGTTCTGTAAACGCGATTGGTCTGAGTAAGCCGGAGTCGATTGCACTTGCCATATTGTTTTGTGTTTTTGTTTGTGATTGATGATGTAAAGGTATTTTGACCCCATACCCCGGGCAAACCAAATTATGGGGCATTATTCAATGTCTGACGAACATATTTGTAAATTATTAATATGTTCACACCTTGAAAGTCAACCCAGTAAAGGCTTTTAAGCGGCTATTCAACACCATTAACGGTTTTCAGTTAATGCATTTTTCTATATATCCTTAAATTTGCCCATATTTACCCCAACTTATGCCATTACCCGGAGACGACCTGTTTTTGCTCATTCACACGCTTAATCCCAGCGAGAAGCGATACTTTAAACTTTTTGCCCAGCGGCAGGGCAATGAAAAGAATAAGGTATACATGAAGGTTTTCGACCTTATTGATGAACAGGAAGAAGTATACGATGAGGAATTGCTCAAAAAGAAGCTGAAAAACAAAAGCGATATTAAAATGTTGCCTCAGCTTAAAATTTATTTGTTCGACCTCATTGTAAAAAGTATGCGGGTATATCGCTCTGAGAAAAATGCCGCAAACGAAGTATTTGATTTAATTCAGGACGAATTGTTTTACACCGAAAAGGGATTAACCGAATTGCGTGTAAAAGCATTGCGCAGAGCAAAAGAGCTAGCCTATAAATTCGACCTCACCTATATGTTAGTGGCCATTTTGCAGCGCGAACGCGTGTTTGCTATTCGGTATTCGGGTGGTGATCCTGTGGCTAAAATCAATTTAATTCACGAAGAAGAACAACGAGTATTTAAAAGTTTGAATAATGAGGCTGAACTGGGGAAAATTTATTATTCGTTATATGCACAATTTGTTATTGACCCTAAACTCAATGACCCACAAAAAATAGATTGGCTGGTTAATTATAAAAATCATCCCTTACTTCAGGATATAGATGCCATTGACACCTATTACAGTAAATTTATTTTTATCAAGTGTCATGGATTTATCCTTCGCTTCAGCAACGATTATCAGGGATTGTATCAAAATAATTTAGCATTATTAAAACTCATGGAGCAATATCCTCAACATCATTTTAATGTGATGGGAAATTATATGGATGCTATTGCTGCCGTTTTAGCTGCTGCGCATAATGTGGGGAAATACGAGGAGTTTGAAGGCTTACTCAAAAAACTAGACGAGTTACCGAAAGATAAATTAAAAGATGAGGCAACTATTGCCATGAATATATTGCATTATAAAATGCTGTATTACATGAATACTGCTCAATTCGATAAATCGGAAGAAATTATTAATGAATGTGAACATGTGCTGAAAAAATATAGCAATCAGGTTTCCGATTCCCAATTTATTTCTGATGTATATAACCTGAGTTTATTTTTATTTTGTAAAGGCGATATCCATAAATCACTACATTATTGTCAGGAAGTGTTAAATTTTAAAACGGAATCTAAACAAGATTTACAACACGGGGCACAAATGTTACATTTATTGTTACATTACGAATTGGGTAATACCGTATATCTGGATTCGGCTTTGCGCAATGGTATTCGCAGCATGCAAAATAAATCGCGCTTCAACGACTTCGAAAAATCGTTTACCGGCTATATCAAAAAATTAATTAAAACAGCCGAACGTGATAAAATGAGTGTCTACAAAGAAATGTATGATTTTTATTTAGCTATGCATCAACAAAATAACCATAAACGTTTAGTACTCATCGAAGAAACACTCGCCTGGGCCGTTTCAAAAGTAGAGAAAAAACCAATGGCAGAAACCATATTTTATAAATACAAATAAGGGTGGCTGATTATCAACCACCCTTATGCATTATACATTACAGGCATAACAGTAAGGGCTGTTGAAACAGTCCGCTATCCCTGCGTTAACATTGAGATATACACTACCTGAATAACGGGCAACCAGTCGCATTTTTGGCTGATTATTCACCATAACCTGTTCAATTTTTGCTTTGAACATACAATTGCCACTGATATTAAAATAAGAAGTAAAACTAGGACATCCTACACATGCTTGTCCTGTAAATTCATCATCCCAACCATATATTTTATAAGTAGTGGGTGATGTACTACAACCCACCATACATGGCGCATGATTACGATTGTTAAATTGATAATAAACGGTATCTAACATAGGGTTATTAGTATTACCCTGCGTATATACCGAATTGCTGATTTGGGTAATGGTTAAACTTTTAACACCGTTATTTACCGTAACATACATGGTTACCGGATAATCAGCATTAATTGAACCTAATAAAGTACCTTTTACAAAAACCCTTAGTTCGTTAGATGAACATGTAAATGTGATTTCACTTGGGTCTGAAAATGTGAGTGTGTTTGAGAATAAAGGTGGCATGGTTTGTTTTTTTGCAAATCTTAGTTAATTCCTTGCAATTTCCAAATTGCACACTTGCATTTATGAATGTTCACTTAAAAATCACCATTTTTGACATGCAATTAGCTGACAGGCAGCAAGTTTATGGAGAAAAAGCTGAAAAAAACCATCCTTACTTTTAACAAATCGAAGGTTACGGTACTCACAGGAGAGTTCTGGACTTCTAAACAACGGCAAGGGCATAACCTCCATGAAATAGCCTATCGCGCCTGCTTTAAGTCTGCCCTTCCACAATATTTTATTTCTCGTTATACCAATCCCGGTGATGTTGTTTACGACCCATTTAGTGGGAGAGGAACAACCGTAATTGAAGCCGCATTACATGGCAGAAATATTATTGCCAACGATGTAAATCCTATCTCAGCTATCCTTGCGGAAGGGCGTTTATGTATTCCGGACTTACAAGTTTTGCACAATCGTTTGGATACCATTTTTGCAGAACCGGTGCAACATGAAAAAAATCATTTGCACATGTTTTATCATAAGGATACATTTCGCGAATTACTCGTGTTGCGCAAATGGATTATCACCCGCGAAAAAAATGGAAAATTAGATGCCATAGATAAATGGATACGTATGGTAGCAACTAATCGACTTACCGGACATTCACCCGGATTTTTTTCTGTATATACACTTCCTCCTAATCAGGCAGTTACCCGCGAGCGTCAGATTTTAATCAATAAAAAACGCAATCAAAAACCGGAGTATCGCAATATTAAGGCACTTATTGTAAAAAAGACAAAAAGTCTGATCAAGGATTTACAACCTGATGATATAAAACATATTCATGCTGCTGCAAAAAAGGCATTATTTATTCAGGGTGATGCAGCAAATACCACAAGTATTAAAAGTAAATCAGTACAACTTACTGTAACTTCTCCGCCATTTTTAGATGTGGTTCAATATGCACGTGATAATTGGATGCGCTGTTGGTTTAATGGCATTGAAATGAAATCCATCGAAAAAAAAATCACCATGTCGAAAACGATTGATGAATGGAATATAAAAATGTCGTCGGTATTTAATGAGTTATTTCGTATTACTAAAAAAGGTGGTTATGTGGCATTCGAAACCGGTGAAGTACATCTCGGAAAAACACAATTGGAAGAACATGTTTTAGCGATGGGATTAAATGCCGGATTTAAATGCGATAAAATCATCATCAATCAACAACAATTTACAAAAACAGCCAATATCTGGGGCATCAAAAACAACGTAAACGGCACCAACAGCAACCGCATCGTGCTCTTCACCAAACCCTAAACAAGGGAACGCGGATGACGCGGATGGCGCGGATTTTCCTGCCAAAGGCAGGCAGGCGCTGATTTTTTT
>DAORKJ010000074.1:5531-19671 GCA_035439505.1 Chitinophagales bacterium | reverse complement strand
AAAAATGTGCTGATGTGTTAATGTGCAGATTTAACAGCCGAAACCACGGAGAAACACAAAGCGAACTCACACAGAGGGAGCCCAGAGTTTGTATTTTCTTTCTGGTTACGACTGTTATAGCATTTATTAATCTATAATTATTTTACTTCTGTTTTCGCCGAAGCTAAGGATATATACACCTTTTTGCAGATGACTTACATCGTAACTAAAATTATTTTCTCCGATATTTAAATCATATTGTTCCGAGAAAATAATTCTTCCTGATATATCACTTAAACTTATTACTGCTTCACCTCTTTCGTTACTACGATAACTTATTTCGAAATAATTATGTGTAGGATTTGGGAAAATGTGTAATGCGTTTTCTATTTCCCCAAATTTAGCAGGAACATAAATGGTTATTTTATCTGATTTATCAGAAAACACACCATCACATTTCGATTTTACAAATATTTTATTTACCGTTCCGGGAATTAAATCTGTCATAGTAAAAGTATTACTAACGCTATTATAATTATACGCTAAACCTCCCACCTGTTTGCGTGTAATGCGATAACTATCCGCACCCGGAACAGCATCCCAGGTAACAGTTGCAGAGGTTGGCGTGATATCACTGGCCACTAAATCGGTGGGTGCGATACAATTATCCAAATAGCCCACTTTTAAACCATTGCCAAAGCTGGTAATCCAAACCTCATTGGAATTTAAAGGATTAAATATTACCCGAACAGGATGTTGAAACGGATAAGTAAGGTCTTGTATAAATACGGGACTTGCTGTGTTTAAATTATGTGTAATCCAAAGGCCTTCTGACTCGGTTGTGGCATACATAATATTATTATCGTTTGGATCAATGGTAACAGATTCGACACGGTCTAAAGCATTTATTTTTGTCCATGAAGTACCGCGATTAGTTGTTCTGTAAATTCCACCTAATCCGTTTGGTGCTCCACCCCAACCTGAAAATACCGCACAATAAAATGTATTTTGAGAAGCGTCATTAGCATCCACAATTAAATCTTTCGTCCAATAAAACATTCCCGGATCTGAAATATCTGTCCAGGTTGTTCCACCATCTGTAGATTTAAACACACCACTACTCGCAGTAAATACACCTGCTGCAGTTCTTCGGCCTGAATAAACTGCGATTAATGTTCCATCGTTTAATACTTTAATATCATATGGATGCCCTTCGGTGCGGGGAGGATTGGAAAGTTTAGTCCAAGTGCTTGAAGCGCCTAAATTAATATTGGATGAAACATAAATGCCTCCATTAGTGGAATGAATAACTGCCGCATACATTTTATTTGCAGTATTAGGGTCTAACGCCAATCGAATTACAGGGTCTGCAAAATCGTGAATTAAAGTCCAATTTGCACCATTATCAGTTGAGCTTAAAATTCTTCCGGTTGCTCCATTAATTACATCATCTTTTAAATATGTACTTTGATACATATCATGTGCGCTTGATGTGCCACAATATATTTTTCCTGAGGTTGCATCTTTGATAACATGGTAAACAGAATTTTCAGTTATTCCCGTTAATCCTTTATTCCATTTTGCACCTGCATCTACACTTCTAATTGCGGTGATATCACTAAAACCTGCAATGATATTATTCGCATCACCCCAACACAAACTCCAGCAGGAAGTATTTTCTAAACCTACACCGGCATAATTTTTTCCTTTGACAATATCTGCATTTAGTGGATTTTGGTCGGCGGGGTTTACATATTGTTGTTTCCAGGTAACTCCACCATCATTGGTAAAATGCGGATAACCCAAACCCGAGATTATAGCTACATTCGGGTTAGTTGCTGAAACATCAAATCCTTCGGCAAATTCATCGTAGTACCATCCTTCATCACCATTATCGCCTTGATATCCGGTATAAATATTTTCATTATTATTCGTTAATAAAACTGCAGACCAATTTGTACCCGCATTAATTGTTTTAAATACAATTGGATAAGAAGTTGATGAATTGGCTCCTGCAACATACGCAATATCAATATTGTTTTCGGCCATGTCCACAAAAAACGGATGATTACCGGCACTTATGCCAGTTGTTGCAGCAACCCATGACGCACCTATCGCATAATCCATTTTATAAATGCTTTTATAGCTGAAATAATCAGCTCCGGTAACACCGGGATAAATATCAACCAGGTCGTAACTCACAATGAAAAAACGAGTTGTTGCGCCAGACTTTGCACCTGCAAACGACATAATACCTCTCCCTGCAGGCAAACCTGTTAATGTGTAACTGGTAAATGAAGCGCCATTATCGGTACTTACAATTAAATTTTTTGCAGAGCCGATATAAATATTAGTGCCATCGAAAAATACGCCTCCAACGTGTGCTGCACCACTTCCCATATTGGTATAAATATTAGTAAAAGTTGTTCCGCCATTGGAGGAAAAATAAATGCGGTTATAGGATGCAATTACAATGCGTTGTGTTGAATTATCGTCAGCAAAAATGGCATAACATTCTCCGCTTGAAGGGTCTGTTATTGGCGACCAAGTATTTCCGCCATCTATTGATTTTACCGGAAACGAAGCTTCAGTAAAAAAATCAAGATTTACAGCATATCGTATTAAATTATCGGAAGTGAATTGCACTTTTGAAGTGGTTACAGAAAGCAGTTCATTAAAACCAACTGTATTCCAGCTGAGGCCGGAATTTGTAGTGTGAAACACTTCGGTCATATCACAGCCGATATACATTTCAGCATCGTTTACAGGGTTAATGGAAGGTGCAAATAATGCACCACCTCCGCCAATACCGCGACTTTGCCATTCCAGGGGTTGACTGAAAAGGGTGTTGTTTAATAATGTTAGTGTGAGTAATAGGGCAGCGGATACAAGTTGCTTCATACGGTCGATTAGGTTGAAAGCTTAAAAAATAAGTGCGTGCCGGACTATGTAAAAATAGCCAAAATTTGGGCATTTCACAATACCACAATCGGGGGAAGCAAGATTAATGATTGCTCACATAATAATTAAAATATTTACACTCATTGATGGCTTCCCGGTAAAACTCGGTATCAGAAAATAATTCATGTAATATTCCGAAATAAATTTGTTGGTCGTCGGTTTTAAATTTATAGTCAGTAATTTCAGCACTGCGATAAAAATTATTTTGTTCGCATTTGGCCAGCATAAAATAATTTAATGCAGCAAATTGTTTCCCACTTGTTTCTTGCACTGCTAATGTATAATAGAATACAGCATTGGTTAAATCATACTCGTCGTTGTAGTAATAATAATCACTGGCATTTTCACCAATATTATACGTTTCACAACCATGGCAGCGGTAATAGTCCAGCGCATTCCACGCATTTCCCCAATAAGATATATTGTAATATGCGTTGCCGAGTTCGTGATAAATTTGAGCTCTATTCAACGCATCGGATTTTGCCAGCGATTTTAATGCCAGCATTTTTTCCGCTAAATCGAGTTTATTTAAATCGGTTGGATAAGCTTCAAAATCGCAGTCGTGACAATCGTTAATATGAATTACAAATGGGTCAGCCGACAATGGGTATAAAATACCATCCGGAGATTGTATTTTTTTAAAAGTGCGGATTGCTTCTTCCAGTTGGTTCTCGCGCAACAGCAAGGTGCCTTTAATTTCAAGCATGTGGTCGGCGTTGTAGGGATATTGCCCCGCCAAAAATGATTCAAAATCAGATTTTTTATTGGAGGTTAAAAATGTATACAATTCTTCAATAGGTGCTTTTTCGGGCTCCAAATAAATATCGTAATATTCAACGGCACGAGCACGACACATTTCTGCCAATAAGGGTTTGTCATCATTCAAATAATATTCCATCAACTGAAACATAACAATTCTGTAAGCATCAGATTTAAATCCGGACATTTCATTAGTATTATCCTGTTCGGCAAGCCATTTTAAATCCTGAATTAATTCCTTTTCTACTGAAGATTTTATTTCACCGGCGTTGTTTACTTTATTGAGGATACTAATAATTTTTGCCTGTTGAATTTGGTTGTTATCACCATTGGCATGTTGAATGGCAAGTGCACACATGCTTTTACATTTTTCAGCATCTTCAACAATAAAGTATAAAAATGCTGCAGCGTTATACCAGAATACCGGTGTGTGCATTTTATTGATGGCAATACCTTTTTCCAGTACATCAATAATTTCAGCTATATCGTTAGGTGCAATTGATGTGCGTTGGTATTCAAAATCTCCTTCATAATCAATACCGCTCCACCAACGTTCCGGCATATTATTACGTTGAATTTTTTCTATTTCGCGGGAAAGCAATAATTCTATTTCTTTAGATGAAGGGTCAATTTTAAGCATTTCGTTTAATGCAGGAACAGCAGAATTATATTGGCTTACACCGGTTAAAAACCATAAAGTGTTTTTTTCGTGATCGTTTTTACATAAGTTTAAACATTGCTGCCAAATGGTATCATTGTCAATATAAAAATCGCGTTTTGAACTTAATCTGCGGCTCCAGCATTTATTAAAAACCATAGCGTGATAATATGCAGCAACAGCATAATTTTTTAATCGCTGCTCGGCACCTGCCATTAAACTCATTGTCCAATATTTTATTTGTGACTCACTTTGCACCGGAGCCACATATTTTTGATAGATGCTGATACATTCTTGGTAATTGCCTGTATAATGTGCAGCGCGGGCAGCCTGATAAGCATAACGGAGTGTAATAAATTCGGATTTCGATTTTTTCAATTGCCCAAGTGCATCGTTTTTATAGTCTACAAGTTGCATGGTGTCGGTGCGAATTTCATCCCACCAATACACCGGCTGAACCAAAGGTTCAATTTGTTTAGCAAGTGTCAAATAACGGAACGAAGGGTCTTTGGGATTATTTTCCCAGAATTTTAATACACTATTTGTCAACCATTTAGTTTCTACAGCATTTTTTTTGCCTTTGATGTGGTTGGCAAATGCTTCATAATCGCTAGCCTGTGTTTGATAAATAATAGCAGTGATATCCTCTTTAGTTACGGCATTATTAAAATAGCCAAACCATTCGTTAATGTTATTATCGGTGCCATCAAATAAATCTTCGTCCATACTGCCGCCATTTTCGCTCCAATCTGAATTAGGGTCACCATTATAAAAGTGTTCACTATAATAAAACGGAAAAAGTTCAGGTAAATCAAGTATTTCGGAATGGAAGGGAGATAAAATAGATTCGTCCATATCGTATCCCCAGCTGCAGGTGTTGGCGAGATGTAATGGGAATGTTATCAGTAAACTACTCAAAACTATTGTAAATGGCTTCCAAATCTTCATTTGAATATTTTTTTAGAATGATTTCATCAAGGTGAAATAAAATTACATTAATTTTTTCATTATGTAAATTTCCTGCAAGTTGTTCTGCAGCGCGCAAACTTAACTCCGGTGTCATAGTTTCTAATTTTAATATGTTGCCACTTACAAAAAACTGCCCTTCAAAATAAAAATTACCATTTGCTTTATAAGTGTTGTTATCTACTTTCAAAAATAAACTATCGCTAATTTCATTCTGATAAAGCGGATAAAATATTCTTAATAATTTGTGGTTATCATATAACAACCCCCAACTGTAGCAGGCAATTGCTGCATCTAATGCCAATGGATAATCGTTTATATTGCCTACATATTGAGCTGCAATATTTTCATCATAAATGGAATTTACCGACTTATCATCTTCAATATTACCCATATTGTAAAACATGAGTAAACCTTTATCTACAGGGGGCACTCCGGTTGTTTTATAATATTTTATTTGGTGCAATCGAATTGTTGCACAAATTTGAATTTTATTGAATGCCGGGTATTGTTTAATTGTTTCTAAAAGTGAAAAATAATTTTGTCTGGTTGTAGTTGTCCAATCGCAGTCAATTTGTATTTCAGTGGGTTGTGCTAAATTGTTTGTGTCAATAATATATTGAATACGTTTGGCGATTTTTTGGGCTAAATATTTGGTTTGAATTGTATCCAGATGTTCCAGTGTTTTATTGGTAATAAATACTACCGGTATAACTGAAAAATTTGCAGGAATAGGTTGTTCAAAGCTGATATCAGCAACCGGAATTGGCTGCTGGCTTGTTTCATCCCATGTAACATCAAAAAATTTGACATACAATGATGAAATGTTTAATGAATCTAGTCTGTTGTAATTTAATGTTTTGCTATTTAAACTGCTTTGCCAAAAATAAAATCCACGTGTAACTGAATTATTATTTTTTGAGCAGCTCAAGCTCAATACACAGAAAATACTCAAATAGCTTAACCACTTAAACATGTTTCAAAGTTCGCAAACAATTTGATATCCATAAAAAAATCCCTGCCTTTTGAGCTGGGATTTTGATTTTTGCATTAAATACAACGCTAATTGAACTAAGCAAATATTTTAATCATCGTCTTCTTCTGCTTCGAATTGATTGCCGGTTGTTTGGCCGGGTGTTGCTGCAGATGCGCTCCTTCCAAAGTCGCCACGAATTTCACTATGGCGAATTTCACCACCGGTTAATCCAACATAACTCATATAACCGGCACTGGCCACGCCTGCAATAAATGTGACAAAAAGCAATACCATAGCACGTTTTGGCATTTTTACCTGCGCAAAGGCAGTGATTAGCGCTAAAATTCCGGTGCCTATCAATATTTTTAATCCTGTTGACGCAGCATTTTCATGAATTTCGATACCATCGTGTGTAACACCGGTAATACCTTCCACCGATTCTTCTGCACCTTCGCCTGTAGCATTCGCAGGCAAAGCGGTTAAGGCTGCCATCACCAACAATATCAATCCTCCGTTGATGAGGGTGTTTTTTTTGAGCATAAAACTCAATCCGATAAATAAAGTACCAACTATACTTAAAATAATTGGAAAGTGGTTAATCAGGAGATGCCAATGGGCGGGACTTACTTGCATAATAATTGTTTTACTTAAAGTTAAAAAATAAATTTAAACTTTGAGTTTGCCTGTCAAATTTAATTTACCGGTTTTAACCCTGTTGATGTCATCAATAATTTATTATTGAATAATTCTACATCTCTTAATCCCGAGGTATATTCGTTTTTATCCAGATAATAATCTAAACGATTATCGATATATACATATTTATTTTCAGGAACACGGATTATGATGTCCACCTTTTGTCCGCGCCATTTTTCTTTTTCAGCCAATTGAATAAGAGATGGAATGGTAATTATGGAATCTGCATTTTGTGTTACAGGAAAATTTAATTCCTGCGCATTGTTTTTAGCATTATTACGATCGTAACCACGTGCTGTTTTGTTGAGCAGAACGGCAAAATTGGTATCCAGACTTTTTTCAAATTCAACACTGATATGTTTAAACATTAAGCTGTCGTCAAAATCATCTTTTTTAATACTCCAACTAACTATTCCATGTTCCATATTATTTTCCGGAATGGCATCTAATTGTATATGCATAGCTTGATTTACCGGTTGCGAAATAGTCATTTTATTACTTACACTGGCTTCATATTTAAAATTGCGACCAATGCTGATACCGAGATAAATTACTACCAACAAACAAGCAATCCAGATAAATCCCAAAGTGGTGGCAACAAATTTTGTTTTGCGTTTAATACCTAATAAATATTTAACACTGGAAAAAATGATACCTAAAAAAGGAATAATAACTAGGGAAACCGCACATCCAACTAATATCCAGGCTTGTTGTGAACCTTCGGTAATATGGTTGCCGAAAAATTCTATCTCACGGAAATCAGTACCCCAATTGGTAAACAATTCAACACCTGTTACAACCACTACCATTAAGGAAACAATTAAAATTCCGAAAACAAAAACTTTCACGATAGTTTTCACAACTGGACCCAAAGTTTGTGCGGCGTCTTCAATAAAATCGCCGGCGTTGCGCTTCGATTTATCGATATTTTCTTTCGAAAAGGTTTGTTTTACTTCTTCGCCAAATTCATTTACTTTTTTACTGAATTGCCTGGCACCGTCTTTTACCGTTTTTTCAATATTGTTGATGTCCACTTTCTCACCACGCATTTCTAATTTTTCTGCTGTGGTTTTAGCTTCGGGAATAATTGCCCACAATATGATATATAATAGGAATCCAGTTCCGGCTACAAAAAAGAAAGCTAAAAACGCTAACCTTATCCAAAGTGGGTCGATGTCAAACTTTGCACCAAATCCTGCACAAACACCACCGAGCACATTGTTTTCTTTATCACGGAAAAACTTAGTTGCTCCTGGACGTTGAGTGTATTCGTTATACGTCGTTTTTTCCTCTGCTTCGGGTTGTGAATCATAGTCTTCCGGTTTACCCATTATTCCGATAATATCTTCCACATGAGCATGAGTAATAGCTCCGCGTTCGCCAACTCTTTCATACATAAGTTCGGCTATACGGTGTTCTATATCTTTAATTATTTCTTCTCCATCAGGAGTTGAAGCATATTTGCGGCGGATACTGTTTAAATAGTTATCCAATTGTTGGTAGGCAGTTTCGTCTATCTGAAAAACAACTCCACCTATATTTACATATAATAACTTGTTCATTGTTGCGTTGTATTTAATGATTTGGTGTTAATTGATACGGCATGAGCTAATTCCTGCCATGTTTTATTTAATTCAGTTAAAAACAAGCGGCCATTATCAGTTAACTGATAATATTTGCGAGGCGGACCTGAATTACTTTCCACCCATTTGTAGCTTAAGAGTTCCATTGTTTTTAATCTGTTCAACAAAGGGTAAACAGTTCCCTCTGCTACTAACAAATTACTTTCCTTGAGCCTATTTATCACATCTGTAGGGTAGATCTCCCCTTCATTTATGATGGCCAGGATACAATACTCCAGCACACCTTTTCGCATTTGAGCCTGAGCATTTTCTACATTCATGGTGCAAACATAGGGCATAAACCTGAACTATGCAATACATAGTAGCATGTTTATACTAGTTCTAGGTGTTAAATTTTGTTAAAGTGGAGCAAGTTTGCTGAAAATAATCGCTGTAACTCAATACGGTATTGATTTATAGGTCTTTTTATCAGTGGCCCTTAAATTTTAGCTTTTAGGCTAAAAAAATTATTTTTCCATAAATTTCGCCTTAAAGAGTCAGGTTAATTACTTTTATAAGATGCGTTTTAGCCATCTTTTTGCCCTTTTCTTAGCAATTACTGTCAATAAGGCAAAATGCCAGGACTTTATTAATTATGACAAGGAAATAGTTGTCGACTTTTTATTTGATGGGGGATATGACACGAGCAGGGGCAGTGAATATTTGCTCCTAATGGATAGTTTAAAAATTACCGCCATGTTCAATGAAAACTATTGCTCCATACTTGAATATTATTTCTATAAGGATGAAGATGATTATTTAATTTGTGATAGTATTTATTTGTCAAGCAATTGTGAGAGATGTTTTGAAGTTAATCTTCGTGAATTGTTATCAAAAAAAAGTCGTCGTTGGAAAAAAATAAACGACAGTCTGTATATTTCCTCAAATAATGTTGGCAGTATAACTCATTACGGACCGCCGAAGGTAACAACGTATTGGGTGCTAAAATTGGAAATTCAACATTCAAATGATAATACGAATTCGAGTTTATATATACATGCAATATTAATTGATGAAGCAGATTATAAAAAAAACAAAAAACTACCACGATATAAATAATTATTTTGTTAACAGTGAAAATAATTCGTATTATTGAGTTCAACTTAAATAATGCCTACTGTAATTAAAAGAACCACCACTAGCATTAATGTTTAACAATTTATGTAACATTTTGTCATGCGATACTCATTAATCCTCATTTTAAGTATACTATTAGGTGGGTGCGGACTAAATAAGCCCCTGTCCGTGGTGCATCCATTGTCCGTTGAACAACCTACTTCGCTGGAGGCAACCAATGAAACATCAGATACATTAATAATAACCAACAGGGCTCCATCCGGAATGCAAGCCATGGATGAAGTAACAGTATTGCCATCGGACAGAACAACAAATATTATTCAGCAACAAAATTTCCGGAAGAAATCAATTACAACATTACAGCAAGAGCAACCGAACCAACTTAAAAAGAAAAAATTAAATGCAGATGACGAGCCAACACCGACAAAACCTAAAATGAATATCTGGGCAATTATGGGATTTGTTTTTGTGTTAACCGGAGTTATTCCAATAATTGGCAATTTAGTTGGTTACATTATGTGTATAGTAGCCCTAAATCAAATCAATAAAAATCCCGGCATGTATACAGGTAAGGGGTTCGCCTTAGCAGGATTTGTTATTTTCACTATATTTTTAGTTGCGGCTATTACAATTGCCTTGTTTTATTTTGGGTTATTATCATTTAATGGCTCCTAGATTAATTGCTGGTTATTTTACCATTAATTACCCCTGGTAGAAAGTCCAAAGGTTACACCCATTCTGACAACAGGCCCAAAACGTTCAGGTTTGCGGTTTTGCAATACAGGGTTACTTAAATAAAAATCAGCATTCCCATATTCTATACCCCCACCATCAAATTGATGATAAGCAACACCTATCCCGGTGAAATATTCAAACATAATATGATTTTCTTCAATCCTGGTGCCAAAATTGAGCATTGCATTATAACTTGTTTCTTTGGGATAAAAATCGGCATCGTATAAATAACTAAATGCATCATTGGCAAAAACGGCACTAGTAACTGGTTCGTAATTTCTTTGTACTATTTCGAATAGGGGCCCAACAAAAAATCCATCGCTATAAGTATCGCGTTCGCCAAATTTGAAGGCAACGTGCGCCCTGTAACCACTCCAATAGTTATCAAAATCGTTTACATCAATTTCCTGAATAAACAAATCATCGTAAATAACATGGTTTAAATTAATTTTTTTATAACTCACTTCAATCGAAAATTTACGAATCCCAAATCCTGCAACTCCACCATAGTCGCGATATTTATTAAAACGAATAATCATTGGCAAGGGATATATTCCTGCATACATACTAAAATCACGATCTGCAATTCGGCTTCTTCTTGCTTGTTCTTTTTCATAGGCTTTTTGAGCTTCAGCTGCAATTTGTTCGCAAGATTTTGCCTTTTCATTTGCTGCATTGCTTTTTTGGCTATTGCCATATGTATTCCATTTAATGGCTATTTCACGCCATGCCGCACAGTCGCTTGAACTTATTTGTTGTTCGTACTTTTCAGTGGCAAGCAAACCCAATTTATTATCTTTTGCTAAATCGGCCATACTAAATGCCTCCTGGATAAATGTATAATTATAATAACCGGCATTCAATGCCTTAATATACATTACGGGACCGCGTTCAAAATCATTTCCATTTTTTAATGCAGTAGCTGCTTTAGCATAAATTTCATCTTCTGAAGTTAAGCCGGGGTTATACGTTTTAATTGTATTGATGAAATTATATCCGGATGCATAACCAAAGCTGCCATTTTCAGTTATTCGTTTTTTGTTATCTTCATCAAGTAGCTGAAAATAGGTAATTTGATTAATTGCCATCATCGCATCTTCATAATTATATTTAAACAATTGATTTGCAGCGACTAAATATTGTGTTATACAGATATATTTAAGAAAATTTTTGTTATCATTATTTTCAGGTGAATATGCTAAATTAAATCCGCTCTGAGCCATTTCAATTGCTGCAGTATAGTTTTTTTGATTGTTGTATAGTTCCGTCATTGAAGAATAATACTCTAAAATTGTTGGCGCGGCATTTTCCCATTTGATGGTATAGGTTTTATTTTCAAATAAATAATATTTACTAAAATCTGAAGGTTCCAGGTCTTTCATTTGAGATTTCAAGGGGTCTAATATGCGATACGATTCGTTTAATTTATTTGCAACACCTAACATAAATCCATATTCATAATCGCTAAACAGCTTAAAATACTTAGCAACACTTATATTATCTGCTGTGCCTGTTTGAATAACTCTCTCCAATTGTCTGTTAATGATTTCACGTTGGGTAGCTATTCTTTGTAAATCGGCATCGGTAATACTTGCAGAAGTTAGTGAACCGGCAAAATCGCGCATAGCATTATAATTGTGAACTGCCGAGTCCAAAGTTGCTTCTGCCGGCGTATATGTTGCTGTTTGTGCTGATATGTCTGTTCCTATAATAACTGTAGTTAAAACAAGCAGTAAAAATCTGTATAATGTCATTGTTTTTAATTTCGATACAAATGTATTAAATCGTTATTAAACGCCACCCGCTGGCTCCAATAGTTTCATCATAACCAAATGCAGCTTCATTTATAATGAACTAAATCTGTTAATATTGCGGTTTATTGATTAAAGCGTAATATCATGCAAGTTGAAATTTGGTCGGATATCATGTGTCCGTTTTGTTATATTGGAAAACGCCGTTTTGAGAAGGCAATGGCAATTTTTGAAGGGAGTGCAGACATTGAGGTAATTTGGAAGAGTTATCAATTGGACCCCAATCAGGAGGATGTGCCCGGTAAAAGTATCAATCAATATTTGGCCGAACGCAAGGGGTGGACTGTTGATTATGCGAGAGAGATGAATAAATATGTAACCGATATGGCTGCCGGTGAAGGACTTGTTTATGATATGGACAGGGCTGTTGTTGCGAATTCGTTTAATGCGCATAGAATTATTCAAATGGCTAAAGCAATCGGTAAAGGCGATTTGGCAGAAGAAACTTTTTTCAAGGCCTACTTTACTGAAGGAAAAAATATTAACGATACAGCGGTTTTAATTGAAATTGGCCTTTCGTTAGGATTAACCCAATCGGAGATTGAAGCAATGCTTGATAGCGGTTTATATGTTAATGAAGTACAAGCTGATGCGCATGAGGCAGCAGCACTTGGCGCAAGAGGTGTACCGTTTTTTGTTTTTAACAGGAAGTATGCAGTATCCGGCGCGCAGCATGTGGAGGCATTTTTGCAGGTGTTGAATACAGCGTTTAGCGACTGGAAATTGACACAGGAAAACTCGCCTGTCGTTATTAATGAGGGTGATATGTGCGATACGGATGGCAACTGCTAAATAATTTTTACCACAGTTTTTAAATCCTATTGGTTACATTTGTTATACAATGAAACCATCAGATAACCTTTTTAAATTAATTAAGTCGCTCGACAAAAGTGAAAAAGGTTATTTTAAAAAATTTGCTTTAGGGCACGGGAAAAACAGTAATTATATTTTATTATTTAATGCAATAGATGCACAGGATGTGTATGATGAAGAGGCATTATTAAAAAAATTTAAAACGCAAGCTTTTGCCAAACAAATAGCGGTAACCAAAAATTATTTATGGGAGTTGATATTGCGCTCTCAACGTCAATACCGAAGAGATGTTTCCAAATTTATGCAATTAAACGGCCTTTTGGAAAATGGTGAGATATTGTTTGAGAAAGGATTATATGACGAAGCGTTAAAACAATGGGATAAGGCTAAAAATTTAGCAATAGCCTACAATGAAATTCCATTTTTACTTGATATAGAAACAAGCAAAAGACGGTATTATATTGATATGACCGCCGGTAACTGGCAAACTTTTGTAGAACCTAGTTATACCTATAGTTTCAAATTACTGGATGAGTACCGCAACATGTTACATATCCAGCAGCGATATGTAAAAATTATTAATGAAATAAAAGTTCAACCTTATTTCAGAACAGATGAACAGAAACAGGAATGGGATATGTTTATGCAAGACCCATTGCTGGCAATTTCTAATGAACCGGATTTTTTTTGGGGAAAACTGTATTTTAATTATATTCATAATATTTATCATTTATTATGCCGGAATAAAGTTGAAGCTTTATTATATATAAAAAAAGTTGTTGCGTTATGGGAACAAAATCCTGAGTTAAAAAACATGGAACCCATAAAATATTTATCGGCAGTAAATAATTACCTGATTAATTTGATGTTATTAGGAGAAAAAGAAACATTTATCCACTATTTTGAAAGTTTTGTTCCACCACCATTAAATTCAATTTCGCAGGAAGCCGTTTACTTTGAGCATTTATGGCTTATGCAAAATACTTGTTTTACCCTAAAAAAAGATTTTGTTGGTATGTTGGCATTTATTGAATCTTCAAAGGCGGATTTGGACAAATATGCTAATTACATAAATAAAGTTCGATTA
>DAORKJ010000074.1:0-5431 GCA_035439505.1 Chitinophagales bacterium | reverse complement strand
ACCCGATTGTCGAAAGAAGTTGGGAAAAAAGAAAAACTGGCAGTTTATTTGAAAATGGAGGAGGAAGTAACGATCATATTTGCTAATAATGAAAAAGAGCGAACAGCTTTTGAACACTTGCATTTGCTCGAATGGATTCACGCAAAAATTAATGGAATTTCATTTGTTGATGCACTTACTGAACGTTTGGTTTAACCAATTAACCATGATAAACCCGAGAAAATATTATTTTGCCGTCTTTAATTTCCAACAATTCAGCAACCGAAATATTTTGTTCACCACCAACAATTCGTGTATACTCCATAAATACCCGATTATTATTTGCAGTTAATTGCTCCTCTCTGTAAACTAAATCCGGCAAACGTTCAAACGCATCCTGCCACCAATTGCGCATGGCATCTTTCCCAATAATTAATCCATTTGTTTCGGGTTGTCGAATTTTTAATTTCGGACTAAAATGTTGTGCATCGTCTGCATACAAATCAAGTAATGCTTCTAAATTATGTTCATTAAAAGCATGTAGCCATAATTTCGCAATAGTTAATGGTGACGACATTAATTTTTAGGCGTATCTTTTAAAATGGCTAATAAAAAATTCCAAAATTTTTGCACTGAAGCAATATTCACTTTTTCATCAGGTGAATGTGGGTGTTTAATTGTTGGTCCAAATGAAATCATATCTAAACCATGGTAACGCTCGCCCAAAATACCACATTCCAAACCCGCATGAATAGCCATTACATGTGGTTTTTCACCAAACAATTCGGTATATTTATTTTCCATTAAGCGCAAAATCGCGGAGTCAGGATTTGGTGCCCAACCAGGATATGAACCCGTATGTTCAACTGTGCAACCCATTAATTTTAATGGTGCCCCCACGGTATAAGCAACATTATATTTTGCTGACTCAATAGATGAGCGTTGTAAACTTTGCGTAATAAATTTGCCATCTTTAATTTGCACACGCGCAAATGATGACGAAGTTTCCACCAATCCAGCAATTGCAGAACTCATACAAAACACGCCATTATGCACTGCCTGAATAGCTGTAGTTACTTTTTGAGTATCCGATTTACTCATTACATCATGAGGCATTTCAGTTTTACTAATTGTTATTTTTAATCCCTCATCCTGTAAACTAAATTCATTTTTAATTGCCGCTGCCCTGCTTTCCAATTCGGCAACAAATTTTTCATCTGTTACAATTACCGTAGCAAACGATTCGCGTGGAATGGCATTGCGCAAACTTCCACCATCAATACTGGCAATCTGCAAACCAAACTGTTCACATTGATAAAGTAAACGGTTCATTATTTTATTTGCATTACCACGTTCCAAATGAATATCAACACCACTGTGACCACCTTTTAATCCGTTTACGGTAATTTGATAAGCGATTGCATTTGCCGGAACCGGTTCGGGAGTATAATTATAACTTGTATTAGTATCTATTCCACCTGCACAACCAATTGAAAATTCATCATCATCTTCCGTATCGAGGTTGAGTAAAATTTTACCTTGCAATAAACCTTTATCCAATTTAAATGCGCCTGTCATACCCGTTTCTTCATCAATAGTAAATAATGCTTCTATAGCAGGATGCGGAATATCTGTTGAAGTTAATAAACTCATTATCGATGCAACACCAATACCATTGTCGGCACCTAAAGTAGTTCCTCTGGCTTTAACCCATTCACCATCAATATAAGATTGAATTCCCTGTGTGCTAAAATCAAAATTGGTATCGGCATTTTTTTGGTGCACCATATCGAGGTGGGACTGCAGAATAACCGTTTTGCGGTCTTCCATGCCGGTAGTTGCTGCTTTATATATAATTACATTGCCAATGCTATCTACTACTGTTTTCAGTCCAAGGCTTTCACCAAATGCTTTCATAAATGCGATGATACGTTCCTCTTTTTTCGAAGGTCGTGGCACTGCATTAATATCTTCAAAATGGTTCCAAAGGGCTGTAGGTTGGAGCGTTCTTACCGGATTTGTCATAGTTGTTAAATTACGGTACAAAGGTAAGGAATAAAATGGATGCGATGTTGTTTGATTTGGTAGAAGCTGAAGACATAATTTATTCCTCAAAACAACTAATTTTATTGAAATTTTAACAATTGTATCGAGCGATATATATCACTTGTTGTTTTTTATGTTGCACAATGATTAATGTTGCAAATGCTCAATCATTTACTACCATATCATTGAATATTCGTTATGATAATCCGGCTGATGGCGTTAATAACTGGCATCAACGGAAAGTAGAGCTGACCGATTTTTTAATTCATCAACAACCACTTTTTGTTGGTGTTCAGGAAGCGTTGTATCATCAGGTGCAATTTATGGATAGCGTAATGAAAAATTATTCGTATTTAGGTGTTGGACGTGATGATGGCAAATTGGCCGGTGAGTTTGCTCCTGTTTTTTATGATTCAACAAGGGTGAAATTATTATCAGCAAATACTATTTGGTTGTCCGAAACAACAGATACGATTTCAATAGGCTGGGATGCCGCATTGCCAAGAATATGTTCTTATGGTTTATTTGAAATAAAATCAACGCAACAAAAAATTTGGGTGTTTAATACGCATTTTGATCACATGGGCGAAATTGCCAGAGCTGAGTCGGCCAAAGTTCTACTTAATCAGATTGCGATGGAAAATAAGTCGCAATACCCGGTAATTTTAATGGGTGATTTTAATTGCACCGAAAAATCTTTACCTATCCAATATATTTTAACCCGATTTGAAGATGCAAAACTTGCTGCAACTTTACCATTTGAAGGTATAACAGGTACATTTAATGGTTTTGATACTTTATCAGTGCCTGAAAAATGTATAGATTTTATTTTCGTTCAAGGTATTCATGCTAAATCGCTTGAACATCCTGTTACAAAAACGAAAAATGGTTTATGGCTTTCCGATCATTTACCCGTTGTGGGGGTTTTAGAATTGTGACAATAAGCAATATAGTTTGATGTTTATTCCTGCTAATTTTCAATACTTAACAACTTTTAACTACCTTGGTACCGGAGCGACTTTAAGCTTCAATTATTATTGCATTAAACAACACCAAACAATATGAAAAAATTACTGGTTTATACGGCTCTTACAATGAGTTTGTTATTTGGAAAGCGAGTTAGCGCCCAAACTGAAGTTATATTTTATACCACAATGGGTGTTTTTGAAGTTGAATTATATGACACTTTGCAACCAATAACAGCAGGAAATTTTATTAGTCTGGTAGTTGAAAAATTTTACGATGAAATTATTTTCCATCGTGTGGTAGAAGATTTTGTAATTCAGGGAGGTGACCCGATGGGAACCGGTTTTGGTGGCCCGGGATACACTATTGACGATGAGTTTGATCCGCTTGCAAGTAATATTCAAAAAGCATTAGGAATGGCTAATGCTGGTCCCAACACAGGTGGCAGTCAGTTTTATATTAACTTAGTAGACAATACCTACCTCGACCCTAATTATCCGGTTTTCGGCATTGTGATTGACCATTTTGATGTGGTTGAAGCAATTAGTCACGTTGAAGTAAATGGATTGGATAAACCATTGGTGCCGGTAGTAATGGATAGTGTGCGCATAAAACAAACATGGCCGACAGGAATTAATAATAATGTTCCTGTTTTGGATATATTTGTTTCACCTAATCCTGCGACAGATATCATTCAAATAAATGCTTCTGAAGTTTGTGAAAATTGTACTGTTAGTTTAATTAATAATACCGGTCAATTATTTTGGGAGGGCAGTTTTAGCAGCGATACTCAAATTCCTGCTGCTGATTTACCTACCGGATTGTATTTTATTATTGTTAGCAATGAACATCAACAATATCTTGCAGTAAAAAGAGTGGCAATTGAACATTAATAACTTACCAATTATTTAAGTTGTTGATGTATTATCAGAATGGAAGTATCTTCTGTTATATATTTAGGTAATTCTTGTTTGCCAAAATTTTCGAAGGAAGCAAATTTGTAGCCTAATGCTTGTAATGAATCAATTGTTTTTTCATTAGGATACCAAGAGTACACATTTCTTCCTGAATAGAACATAGCTTCAGGGTCTTCCATGGCTTTACAATTTAGTATGATATAACCATTGTAGGTATCAGAATGCAGTGATTTATAAATGGTAGTGTTGTGCATTTTATCCTCCCTGTTTTCCCAATTGTAACTTGATTTTCCCTTAAATCGGAGTTTTTGTAAATGCCCGTATTTTAAATTAATAAAACAACAAGCTGCTAATAGAATAACCAAAATAATAATTCCCGGTTTTCGATTTTTACGTGTGATTATATTCTCAAATAAACCCTGAAAGGCAAAACCACAAATGAGTAATATAAATGGCGCAATAACAAATACATATCCTAACACTTTAGTTGTAACAAGTAATGAAAAAAACAAATATGGAATTATTGTAGCGCTAAAAATTATTATTTTGTGAATTGCTGATATTTTACTCTTAAAGAAAAAATATAACCCAACAACAAAAAGTAGAATGAGACCATATGCATATTGCACCGGGAAATAATGTAAGTAATAAGTATAACTTCCGTCGAAACCTTCAATCGATTCGTTTATATGATTTCTGGTGAATGCTCTCTCATAACTTGCTTCCTCAGGGAAATGTTGCTGAATGTATATTTGCCAGGGCAAAAAAACAACACAGGTTATTGCCAGCGCTAATAAGGCATGTGTAATTTGCTTCGATTTTGATGTGATATTGCTTGAATTGGCAAAAAATAAATAAGCTCCCCAACAGGCATACACTAAAAGTCCTGTAAGCCATTTTACCAAAATTGCCATTCCTGAAAATAATCCAATAAGTATCAAAAAACGTTTTTTTCCGGATAAGGTATATTCCATTAATGCCCATATACTGGCGGAAACATAAAATAGCATAGCAACATCGTTATGATCCATCCCAAGGGCGCCCGTAGTTTGTTCTATAGAAAAAAAGGAGAAACAAAACAGGAGTGATGCGGAAAGTCCCACCATAGGTTTTTTTAATATATACCCAATTCTCAAAATGATTAACGCTAATAAGGCACACATAAGTGCACTTGGAAAGCGGACAGCAAATTCATTTGCACCAAATATTTTAATACTAAGTGCCATTTGCCATAAAAACACAGGTTGTTTATGTAACCAGATATAATTGTCCCACCAGTTTTGATAGTTATAAGGCATAACCGGTTCGGTGCGCAACATTGGGGTAAATGGGTCTTCCACCATGTTTTTAGCCACTAATGCATGATATCGTTCGTCCCAATCGTGTAAATACGGGTCTTGTTGAATAAAATACAATCGTATACTAAAAGTAGCAGCAAAAACCATCAAATACACCCACACCCGCTGCTGTTTAAAAAAAGCGAAAATGCTTAAAGCTGCGAAAACAAATGAGGAGATGAGTAG
>DAORKJ010000073.1:17514-19698 GCA_035439505.1 Chitinophagales bacterium | reverse complement strand
CCATTGCGGCGAATGGAAGATGTAATTAAGGTAATAGCATTAGGATATACCGGAGCCTTCCATTCTGCCAAAACAATTAATGTACATCCGGATTGATTTAATCGCGGGTCCATGCCCGAAGTAATTTTTTCACCTCGTGTTAAGGTTAAACGAATATGTGCATCATCTGACATACCATTGGCTTTTAATGTGGCATAAATAGCCGTGGTAATAAAATCATTATCCGGCACATTCGCAAACATCATGGCATGTGCACTTGCCTGCAAACGTTCAAGGTGCTCAGCTAAACAAAACACCTTTCCATTGTAAACACGCAATCCTTCCCAAACAGCATCACCACCTTGCACAGATGAATCAAATACAGAAACTTTTGCTTCATTGCGTGGATATAATTTATCTTTTACCCAAACAAAAATATTATCGTTTTTGGCATTATACTGCTGTTGCATATTAAATGGCGTGTTGTTTTAACTTTTCATAATAGGGTAAGGCTTCGGCATATACTTTTTGTAAATTTGACAATAAGTGTATTTCCTCCTCCACATATTCCTGAAATCCGGATGAGGTATGTACATTTTGATACCAGTATTTCGCCCAAACACCATCTGCTTTTTTAGGCCCCGGTGCCCAACTTAACATGGCCGGAAGAAATGGAATAGTGCACGATTTGCAAATTGTTTGTAATGCCGTTTCAGGGTTTTTTAAAATAGTATCCGCATCCACAACGATACAATGCAAATGTAATTTTTGCAAATATTCAAACAATTCAAAACTCTGTTTAATACCGATATCTTCCAACGTAGGTTCAGCAATAACTTTCCCGTAGGAGTGTAATACTTTTTTAGGGTCGCGAATTAAAATAATATTTTTTGTCTGCTCCAAAAATCGCAAATCCATATCTACCAAATGATGGGTCATTTGTTTTAAGAATAACACATCACGAGTAAAATTATCAAATAAAAAACCGTCCATCACCTCATCACCATTGGCATTTTGTGCTGCCATTACTTCCTCGCGTCCGGGGTGTTGCAAACCTGTCACACGCAGGTAGTGGGCATATAACGGCTCGTCAAATACGCGAGTATCTTTTCTTTGTGAAAAGGCATACATCATAGCCGTAGAAATATTTCGCGGGCCAGACCATAAATTAATAATTATTTGAGCCGGTTTCAATTGTTACAATTATTTTCAGGTTAAGCAAATAACTTAAGCAGATTTAACAATACTCAGTTTAGCAAATTTGAGTAATAATTTTTTCTGTCCAGCATTTTGAAAAAAGATAGTAGCCATTTTACCATCGTTAGCACCTTCCATTGCCAATATTTTTCCAAAACCAAATTTTTGATGTTCTACATCCATGCCTGACTGCAATTCTTCAGGGAATGCAGCCACAAAATTTTCAGATGGTTTGTGGACGAAATTATTAACAGGAACGGCAGGTTTTACTTTAGTAACAGGTGTTCCGTTTTCATATTGTTTATTACTTTTTTCTTCCGTCCAGCTTTTTGAATTATAACCTACATACTGCAATAAATTTTGTGGCAATTCTTCCAAAAAACGGCTAGGCTCGCAATATTCTAAATTCCCGTATTTATATCGCGTTGCGGCATGCGTAATGGTCAGCTTTTTTTCTGCGCGGGTTACGGCTACATAAAACAACCTGCGTTCTTCTTCCAAATCTTCACGGGAAGAAACAGATAGTGTTCCCGGGAATAAATTTTCTTCTAACCCAACAACAAACACACTTTTAAATTCCAGTCCCTTTGCTGCGTGGATGGTCATTAATTTAACCGTTTCATCTTCATTGCCTTCTGCGTCAGCATCGGTTAATAAAACTACCTGTTGCAGATAATTGGTCAATGTTTTTTCTTCTTTCAGTTCATCCGTAAAGGTCGGAGCAAATTCCGGAGAATCGGCTTCATCGGGAGCGACAAATTCTTTTATTGAGTTTAATAATTCCTGAATATTTTCATATCGGCTCAGCCCTTCAACACTTTGGTCGTTGTATAATTCTTTTAATAAACCCGTTGATTTGGCAATATGACTAGCAACTTCGTAAGCATCCTTTTTATCGAGCATGGTTTGGAAGCTTTTAATCATGGTAACAAAGTCGGAGAACAATTTTCTGGTGCCGGAATTAAATTGCAATAAATCGATATTTTCCGACATGGTCCATAAACTTTT
>DAORKJ010000073.1:16211-17414 GCA_035439505.1 Chitinophagales bacterium | reverse complement strand
ATATGATTCGCCGCTTCAACAATAATTTTCGTAGAACGATAATTTTGTTCGAGGCGAAAAGTTTTTACTTCCGGAAAATCTTTTTCGAAATTTAAAATATTTGCAATGCTTGCTCCGCGGAAGGCATAAATACTTTGTGCATCATCACCAACTACGGCAATATTTTGAAATACATCAGCAATTCGTTTAACGATGGAATATTGTAGAAAGTTGGTATCCTGAAACTCATCTATCATTACATATTTAAAACGATGCTGGTATTTATATAAAACATCAGGAAAACGCTCAAGAAGTTCGTGTGTTTTTAATAATAAATCGTCAAAGTCCATCGCCCCGGCACGGAAACAACGTTTTGTATAATTTTTATACACTTCTGCCATTTTAGGTCGGCCATTTCCTTCATCCTCACTAATTAAGTCGGTATTAACCGCATAAGCTTCCGGACCAATTAAATTATTTTTACAAAGTGATATCCTGTATAATACATATCCGGGTTTATACAATTTATCGTTCAATCCCATTTCTTTCACAATGGTTTTGAGTAAATTTTTAGCATCTTCCGAGTCGTAAATGGTAAAGTTGGAAGGATATCCCAATTTATCGGCTTCGCTGCGTAAAATTCTGGAAAACACGGAGTGGAAAGTGCCCATCCACAAATTGCGCGCATCGGTTCCATAAAGCTGTTCGATACGATTTTTCATTTCGCGGGCAGCTTTGTTGGTGAAAGTCAGTGCTAATATCGAAAACGGGTCTATGCCCGAATGCATTAAATACGCCACACGAAAAGTAAGCACTCTGGTTTTTCCAGAACCCGGTCCCGCAATAATCATAGTTGGGCCGTGGATATTGGTAACAGCCGCCAACTGAGCTTCGTTTAAAGTATCTAATAATTTCACGGGTTAAAAATACGGCAAAGGGACAGGCTTATACAAGTATTTGGTGTGGATATAGCTATTAATCTTTGGCAGGCAGTGAAAACAATCGGCCGATTAACATCACCAAAAATAAAACACCCCAAACCGACTCAATTAAGGCCAGGTTTCGAATTATGTGTGTAGGATTTGGATAAGCCGAACCCGTTCCGCTTAAACTGCAGAGACTGAAATATAAACTTTCGGAATAGGTTTGGTAACCCGGTTCGAGGGCAAAACCCAATGCGCTATGATCGAGTAACAAAAAAACTTCGTAAAAACTTGCCCATCC
>DAORKJ010000073.1:0-16111 GCA_035439505.1 Chitinophagales bacterium | reverse complement strand
TGTTTTTTAACTGATAATTTTAGGTTTTCGAAAAACAAAGCGATGTTGCTGAAAAAAAAATTATTTCATTTTTCCGCTAAAATTAAAGCAATAAATGGCTCAAAGCGAGTAAGTTCGTTTTTTGTTTGGTGATACCGAAGCAATAGTTTTATTTTTGATGGAAATATCTCTTATGACACCCGAGCTTATATTAAAAAAATATTATGGTTATAATAGCTTCCGCGATAAGCAGGCAGACATTATTCAGCATGTATTAAATAAACAGGATGCTGTTGTAGTTATGCCAACCGGCGGAGGAAAGTCGGTTTGTTTTCAGATCCCTGCCATGTTACTTCCCGGAATTACGATAGTTGTATCACCGCTTATTGCATTAATGAAAGACCAGGTGGATGGTTTAAATGCTATCGGTATTCCGGCCATTGCTTTAAATAGTAGCATGAATGCAGCTGAACAACAAGAAGCATATAAACGTATTAATAATGGTGAAATAAAATTATTATATGTTGCACCTGAACGTATTATGAGTGAAGGTGGTCGGTTTATTGAATTTTTAAAGTCGCTGCCAATTAGTTTGTTTGCCATTGATGAAGCTCATTGTGTAAGTATGTGGGGGCATGATTTCAGACCGGAATATTTGCAATTGGCGGTTTTTAAACAACAGTTTCCGGGTATTCCGGTTATTGCATTAACAGCCAGTGCTGATGCTATTACCAGAAAAGATATTGCAGAGAAATTATTAATCGCCAAATCGAAAATTTTTATTTCCAGTTTTAATCGTGCGAATATTAATTACATCATTGAACGGAAAAAAGATGCTTTAGATGCGATTATAGAATATATTGATGCGCATAAAAATAAATCCGGCATCATTTATACATTAAGTCGCAATGGCGCTGAAACATTAGCAGCCCAACTCAGCGATGCCGGATTTGCGGCTAAATATTATCACGCCGGAATGGATAGCGCCTCTCGTGCAAAAGTGCAGGAAGAATTTAAAACCGACAGGATTAATATTATTGTTGCAACCATAGCATTTGGTATGGGTATAGACAAACCTGATGTGCGGTTTGTTATTCACTACAACATGCCAAAAAATATTGAGAGTTATTATCAGGAAACCGGCAGAGCAGGTAGAGATGGCTTAAAAAGTGATGCCATATTATTTTATTCGTATGGCGATGTAATGGCGCTTAAACGATTTGTGGAAGTAGAAGATAAAACACAGGCTGCTATTATGTATAAAAAACTGGATCAAATGGCCGGGTTTTGTGATGCGAGGAAATGCAGAAGAAAAATGATTTTGGAATATTTTGGCGAAACTTATTCAGTGGACAACTGTCAGAGTTGTGATTATTGTTTAAGCAAACGAAATAGTTTCGAAGCGACTGTTATTGCACAAAAAGCATTAAGTGCAGTAGTGCGGACTGAAGAACGATTTGGTGTTAATTATCTCATCGATTTTTTACGGGGAAGTAAAAGTGAAAAAATATGGGATAAACATAAGTTATATAAAACCTATGGCATTGGCGCCGACATATCGAAAGAAAAATGGACTTTATATTTCAGGGAATTAATTGACCAGGGATTTTTACATCGCGATGAATCCGGCGATTACCCAAGGCTGACCTTAACAGAAAAAAGTCAGTTGGTTTTACAAGGCAGACAAGAAGTATTTTTTTCGCTTGTTGAAGAAAAAGCGCGCGCAAAAGCAGTTCTTGAAATTGAATATGATACGGCTTTATATGAACAATTGCGCAGTTTCAGAACAAAAATTGCTTACAATGAAAACCTCCCACCTTATATGGTTATTGGTGATGCAACCTTACAAAGTATGGCTGCCTATTTACCACAATCGTTAAGTGACCTGCCGTTTATTCCGGGATTTGGGGAAATAAAAATAGAGCGATATGGTAAAAAATTATTAGAAATTGTAGTTAGTCATTGCCGTTTAAACAAGCTGACTTCGCGCATGGAATTAATTAATAAAAGAGCGGCTAAAAAAAGTAGTGGGTCAAAACCTGCAAAAATTGCAGAGACTAAAAAAACTACCTTGTATATGTTTCGTTCAGGTAAATCTATAGAAGAAATTGCCGCTGAAAGAAATTATGCCATCTCCACAATTGAAGGGCATTTATGTGAATTTATTTTAACCGGTGATGTTTCTGTAAATCAGTTTGTTTCACCTGAAAAAATTGAAGTAATTACCAGGTATATCAAACATTCAACAGATAAAAAAATAACGCCCTTAAAGGAAAAATTGGGTGATGATTACTCTTATTTTGAAATAAGAGCAGTATTGAGTCACCTCGATTATTTGTTAACCTAAATTAATTCAACATTTTAGTTAATAGCTCTCCTGCAGCATCACTAATTACAGTTCCGGGGCCAAAAATAAATGCTGCGCCGGCTTCATGTAAAAAGTTGTAGTCCTGTTGTGGAATTACGCCACCAACAACAACCAGAATATCGCCACGTCCCTGTTCTTTTAATAAATCGATTACTTGCGGAACTAAGGTTTTGTGTCCTGCAGCTAATGAAGAAATACCAATAACATGGACATCGTTTTCGATAGCTTGTTTCACAGCTTCAGCAGGTGTTAAAAACAATGGTGAAATATCTACATCAAATCCAATGTCAGCAAATGCAGATGCAATAACTTTTGCGCCGCGGTCGTGACCGTCCTGACCGAGTTTTGCAATTAAAATTCTCGGACGTCGGCCTTCCTTTTCAGCAAATTGGTCGCTGAGTTGTCGGGCATTGATAAAACTTTCGTTATCCATAACTTCTTTTTGATAAACACCTGCCACGGTTTGAATATTTGCTGCATATCGGCCAAATACTTTTTCCATAGCAAAACTAATTTCTCCCAATGTAGCCCGCTTGCGCGCAGCATCAACTGCCAATGCTAATAAATTTCCTTCACCGGTTGCTGCACAGTTGGTAATTTGTTGTAAAATATTTTCTACTGCTGCATTATCACGTTGTGATTTCACCTGATTAATTCTTTCAATTTGCGATAAACGCACAGCACTATTATCTACTTCCAGAATATCGATATTTGATTGTTCGTCTGTAATAAATGCATTTAATCCGATAATAATTTCCGAACCGCCATCAATTTTCCCTTGTTTTTTTGCAGCCGCTTCTTCTATTCGCAATTTCGGAATACCTGTTTCTATGGCTTTTTGCATGCCACCCAATTGTTCCACTTCTTCAATTAATTGCCAGGCATCTTCAATAATTTTTTCTGTTAATGCTTCTACAATATTACTTCCTCCCCAAGGGTCAACCGTTTTACAAATATGTGTTTCCTGTTGTAAATATATTTGTGTGTTGCGTGCAATTCGTGCAGAAAAATCAGTTGGAAGTGCAATGGCTTCATCGAGACTGTTGGTATGTAAACTTTGTGTGCCACCTAATGCAGCAGCTAACGCTTCAATACAGGTTCGTGCAACATTATTAAAGGGTTGTTGTTCTGTTAAACTCCATCCAGATGTTTGACAATGCGTGCGCAACATCAATGATTTCGCATTTTGAGGAGCAAATTGTTGCATCAGTTTATACCATAAAAATCGCGCAGCACGCAATTTGGCAATTTCCATAAAATGGTCCATGCCGATGCCAAAGAAAAATGATAATCGCGGAGCAAAATCATCTACTTTTAATCCACTGTTAATACCTGTTCTTACATATTCAATGCCATCAGCAAGCGTATAAGCTAATTCAATTTCGGGTGTTGCACCTGCTTCCTGCATGTGGTAGCCTGAAATTGAAATAGAATTAAATTTTGGCATATTGGAGGAGCAGTATTTAAATATATCTGCCACTATGCGCATACTTGGAGCAGGCGGATAAATGTAAGTATTGCGCACCATAAACTCTTTCAAAATATCATTCTGAATAGTTCCTGCCAATTGATGTGGTTGCACACCTTGTTCTTCTGCGGCAATAATATAAAATGCCATAATTGGAATAACGGCACCATTCATTGTCATACTCACACTCATTTGATCAAGCGGAATTTGATCAAACAAAATTTTCATATCCTCAACAGTATCAATTGCAACACCAGCCATGCCAACATCACCAACCACACGTTCATTATCAGAATCGTAACCGCGATGTGTTGCCAAATCGAATGCTACTGATAATCCTTTTTGTCCCGCAGCTAAATTTTTTCTATAAAATGCATTCGATGCTTCAGCAGTAGAAAATCCTGCATATTGACGAATAGTCCAAGGCTGCATTACATACATCGAAGTATATGGTCCACGTAAAAAAGGTGCAAGTCCGGGTTGTGTATCAATTACATTTTTAAAATCATCAGTAGGCGCCACAAAATCGTGGTTAATAGAAAAATGTTGGTAGGGAATATGTTTAAAATCGCGTTTCATTTTGTTGTAGCTATTGCGGTTAATTATGGCAATTATTTTGAATCGATAAATTGTTGCCAGGCTTGCTGACCAAATTGTTGTGTTAAACTTTCAATATAAAAACTGCCATTTGCAGCATCGCGATAACGGTCGATATAACTTTCGTATCGCAATATGTTTTGAATATTTGTTGCTAATTGTATGGCATTATTTTCTCCGCTATTGGAAAATGGTGTAACAATTAATACATCGCAACCTCCAAGTATAGCGCTCATTGCAGCAGTGGTGGTGCGCAACAAATTACTATGCTCGTCTGTTTGGGTAAACGATGCCGTAGCAGTTACACAATGTATTTCAGGATTGGTTATAAAATCCATCTCAGGCAAATAGACTTTAATTAAATTATGCCACAAAATTTTGAATGCCCTTAATTTTGCTATTTCAAAAAAGAAATTTGAACCAATACCAAAACGGAAAGTACACAATTGAACGAGTTCTTCTAAAGGCACATTTCTTTTTTCCATCTCATCAAAATAGGTGGAAGTAATTTGCAAAGTTTTTACCAGTTGCGAAACAACATCTTCACCTTGATTGGCAAAATGTGTAGTATCAATTTTAATTAATTTGCAATCATGTAAATGACCACTTAAGCGGAAAAATAAATCTGCCAAATGCGCAAACATAGTTCCATTATAAGTATCGTTACCATATTGTTGCCAATAACCAATCGGGTCAAATTCAATTCCAAATAAAAGTCTGTCGCGTTCACCGAGATGTCCAACTCTGTCGCGCCATTTATTCACCACATCACCTTCTGATAAATCGCCATACACATTAAAAATAAAATTGGCAGGTGTTGTAAGTTTGATAATCTCATTTACCACATGATCCCAAACTTCATCATTCGTTACACTAATTCGCACATGACTGGCGCCTCTTGCTCTGGCAGCAGCTATCAGATTATTCAGGTTGTCGTTTTCAGTTACCAACACGTCTTCCGTAATGTTCCAGGTTAACGATTGTTGTCCCTGATCGGAAATTGCTTCAACAAATTCGGGGTCTAAATCCAGCATAAATTCAGCATCGGCGTCCACGGTAAATTGGGGCAGACTTTTACGGGTATACAAGGGCTGAATGGTAATTTGGTCGATGGTATTCACCAGCTTTTCGTTAAAATCGGCTCCCTTCAGGTCTTTGGTAACCTGTTCGAACCATTTTTCCTCCGGAATGGGGCTTACATCATGAAATAAATCTTTCATTGTTCAAAGGTATTAAAACCTGTTTGTGTTAACGTCTTTATATTTGTGAAAAATTATCATGATGCAATTGGAAAATTTAACAACCGAGATAAAAGGCAATATTCTATATATTACCATAAACCGTCCGAAGAACCTGAATGCTTTAAATATTAAGACCATTGTTGAACTGGATGAAGTGTTTGAAGAATATATGTATAACGATGATGTGAAGGGCGTGATATTGACCGGAGCCGGAGAAAAATCGTTTGTAGCCGGGGCTGACATTTCTGAGTTTGCCGATTTTACACCTGCTCAGGGCAAAACAATGAGTGAAAACGGACATGATACTTTCGATAAAATTGAAAATTATACCAAGCCTGTTATAGCCGCTGTAAACGGTTATGCTTTAGGGGGTGGATGTGAGCTTGCAATGGCATGTCATTTACGTGTAGCCAGCGAAAACGCGATTTTCGGGCAACCAGAGGTGAATTTGGGTATAATCCCGGGATATGGTGGCACTCAGCGACTGGTTGAGTTGATTGGCAAAGGAAAGGCTTTGGAACTGTTAATGACCGGCGATTCGATTAATGCGGCAATGGCAAAAGAACTCGGATTGGTGAATCACGTGGTTGCACAGGCAGATTTAATGGCAAAATGCGAGGAAATTTTGAATAAGATAATGAGCAAAGGACCGGTAGCTGTGGCTAAGGTGATACAGTGTGTGAATGCACATTACAGAGGTGGTGGATATGTTGGAGATAGTTACCAGGGTGAGATAACACAGTTTGGACAATGTATGGAGACGGAGGATTTTGTGGAAGGGACATCGGCGTTTTTGGAGAAGAGGAAACCGGAGTTTAAAGGGAAATGATGGAACACGGACCCCGCGGGGCGGGGCGCGGATTTGGCGGATTGACGCGGATTTTTTATGGGGTGTGAAGAGGAACCTGCCTGGCGGCAGACAGGCACGGATTGAACGGGTGGAACGGATGGGGACGGATTTTTGGGGGAACGCGGACCCCGCGGGCGGGGCGCGGATTTGGGCGGATTGGCGCGGATTTTTTATAGGGTGTGAAGAGGAACCTGCCTGGCGGCAGACAGGCACGGATTGAACGGGTGGAACGGATGGGGATGGATTTTTTGAATGATGTATGTATATGTGCTGATTTTCTGGATGGTTGTGGTTTTGATAGGTTTTGATTTTTTTTGTTTCAGATAAATTTCATTTTTTTCGATAATGTGAGTAAAACCTTTATGTAGGGGCGAATTGAATCCGCCTTTACATACCGGATTTGCGTTTGGTAATTAAAAATGAACTGATTTCGCGGATTGGCCTGCCTGGTGGCAGACAGACACGGATTGAACGGGTGGAACGGATGGGGACGGATTTTTGGGTGGAGAGATAGATGTGATTAAATTATAAAACACAAGAGGCTGTCGTTTTAGGACAGCCTCTTGTGTTTTGATTATAAATTGTGTTATTGTTTTACGAATTCTTGTGTGATTATTTCGTTATTAGTATTTGTTGTGGATAGCAGATAAAAACCGGAAGGAATAGATTGTAAATTGATAGTAGTTGAGGAGGTACTTCCTATACCTGATAAAATAATTTGTCCTTCCATATTTATTATTTCCCAAAGTTGAATTTCCCCATTGATAGTAATATATTCAACTGCTGGATTAGGATACAAAGTAATTGCCGACTGATCAGAAATCGCTTCTTCTTTAAATATTGTTGCATTTAATCTGGTTAAAAAAATATTGTAATAAAAATCATTACTAGTTGCACTCATGGCGTCAAAATAAATTAACCCGTTAAACATTCCTGCCAAATAAATATTTTTATTTTTATCCACGTCAACATCGACAATATAATCGTAGGATTCTACGTTATCAAAATCGGCAAAACCCAGCACCAGTCCTGTATTCCTATTAAGTGTAACAAGCAGTGCATCTGGGTCGGCAAATGGATTTTCAACGGTTAATCCATCACACTCGGCGTAATAAATAAAATCGCCTCCGCATAAAATGGTGTTACCATTATTTTTAAGTGACATGATTCCGGTTCCATAAGGTGAGAAAATAAATTTAGCCCACTCAGGTTCCAGTGTATTAAAATTAATTCGGGCAATGATGGAACCGGTTCCATCTTCTGCATAATAATATTCGCCAAAAACCTGTATTGAATCAACAAAATTAATAGCAATAGTTGCACTTCCGTCAAAAATTACATCAGATACGCTGGAATATATACTGGAAGTTTCGAATTCTGTTGACTGAAACACATCACCATTTTTAGTAAAAGAAAATAAGATAATATTTGTTTCGCTTATGTCTTTGATGAGACCATATAATTCATCAGGCCCGTTGTGAATAAAATAACTGCCGGTGCTTTTAAATCCGAGATATGCTGTACCATTATTTCCTACTGCCATTTCATAAGCGAGAAAATTCGCATCACCTGTCATAGTCCTCATCCATACCGGTGAACCATCTGCTGTAAATTTAGCCATCAGTCCGGTGTTTTCTGTTGCATCCATAAATTGATTAACACCATTAAATTGCATCTCCTGACTGTCAGAATTACCCAATACATATACATTTCCTCCCTTATCAATCTCTACATCATAAAATATGTCAGAGCTGTCGCCGCCTGCTGTTGCACCATTTAAAATATTGCCATTGGCATCCAGGCTCATCCAAAATGCATCAATATTACCATTAGAAATATGGGTAACGCCGTTTATATTCATTGTGTCGTTGAATCCACCGCATAAAGTCACACCTTTTGTCACTTTATTAAATACAATCCCGGTTGGAAAATTTGCTCCGCTTGCAGGAATCGGCTTTAGCCATTTTAAAATACCGTTTTTATCATATTTTGCCAGAAAACAAGTCATATATTCATCGCTGGTTAAGGTTATATCCTGTATGGTAAGTTCATAAAAAAAAGTGCCTGTCATATACGTATTTCCGGTTGGATCGGTAGCAATATTTACTGTGTTAGTAGGCATACCATTATCGATATTCTCCAAAAAGTGAAATGATTGTCCGAATGATGTTCCCATGATTCCTAACCATAGGATGGCAGATAAAATTGTAGGTTTCATTGTTGTTTATTTTTAGTGCAAACCTATTTCGGGCTCCAGGGTCTATCAAGCAAAAAAATGGAGGATTCTTTGGTTTCGGTGAGGAGATAAATGGTGGAAACTGTTGTTGTATTTGGGTTTGGGGAACTTGTGCGGTGGAGGACTGGGGTTGATTTTTGAAATGGGATTGGATTGAACGGGTGGAGCCTGCCTGGCGGCAGATGAGGACGGATTTTTTTAAAAGGAACCTGCCTGGCGGCAGACAGGCACGGATTGAACGGGTGGAACGGATGGGGACGGATTTTTGGGGGAACCTGCCTGGCAGCAGACAGGCGCGGATTTTGAAGGGGAACCTGCCTGGCGGCAGACAGGCACTGATTGAACGGGTGGAACGGATGGGGACGGATTTTTTAGGGAACCTACCTGGCGGCAGACAGGTGCTGAATTTTTTTGATGTAGATAAATTTCAATTTTTTTCGATAATGTGAGTAAAACCTTTATGTAGGGGCGAATTGAATCCGCCCTTACATAAAGGTTTTGCGTTTGGTTAGGAAAAATGAACTGATTTTCTGGATGGATTGGATGAAAAAGAACCTGCCTGGCGGCAGACAGGCACGGATTGAACGGGTGGAACGGATGGGGACGGATTTTTGGGGGATCCTGCTTGGGGGCAGACAGGTGCGGATTGGATTATTTGGGATAGTTATAAATTACTTCTGCAAAATTTTAATATCTTAGTAGTATTAAAATTACTCTTATGAAAACGTCTTTATCGCCATTTTGGGTAGGGATTACAGTGGTTATGGTTACTTATTCTTTTTACTCATGTAATGAAATGGGTATTGTAGAAATTCAAGACACAAATGTTGTAACTCAAACTCAAAATGAAACAGAGGAGGACATATTTGTTGGGCGATATGCCATGCATTATAAATACACTATGCCAAACCTAGATGGCTTTGACCCTGAGTTTATTGAAGTTGATCAAATAGATGTTAGTTTTCGTATTCATTTTTGCACAGATATTAATGAATATCAAATAACCTCGCCTGTGGAGTTTCAATCAGAAGGTATTTGCGCAAACGGCACAATTGCCCTCTCCATTAATCATTTATTTAGTCATTCAGATCCCGGCATTTCCGAAAAGCGCGTAATTGGGTCTACTTATTGGGAAAATGACAGTCTACATTTTAGTGTTTTATATAAAGTTACCAATTGGCCTCCTGCGCCAAGTTACGAATACACGATATCGGGAGCCGGTATAAAAATTGAATAAAAATTTAGCCCGATATTTGCAACAGACAGGAAGTTATGAAAAAATGGATACACACGGGATTGTTACTGATTGTAATCAGCTTTTTTTGTGCTGATGTACATGCTCAGGTTAATGCTCAAAAACCTTTTCCCTCAATAAAAATTGGCAATCAGGAGTGGATGACCGTTAATTGGGATTACAAAACACCCAAAAGCTTTTTCTATAACAACGATTCTACATTGGATTCAAAATATGGTCGTTTGTATTATTTCAGCAATGCATTGGCTGCTGCCCCTCCGGGATGGCATCTACCAACTTTGGATGAATGGTACGAATTAATTGACACCCTTGGCGGATTGAGCAAAGCCGGTCTCAAAATGTTTGATCCAACTTACGGATTAAATTTGGTTGCCGGAGGATACAAAAGTGCCAACATTAATGAAGGTGAAATCCTGTTCGGTTTTTTAGATACTTATGCATTTTACTGGACAGCAACACCCGATGGTGAACAAACTGCCTACGCTGTTCACATAACCAAAGCAACCGGCGAATTTGATATTACTTCCTTTAGAAGAGCGAACGGATTTAGTGTGCGGTATGTGAAAAATAAGGAATAGAGTACTCTATTTATTTCTAATAGATGATACAAAAAATGAGGTTTTCACAAAAGTAAAAAAGATTACTTTTGGAATCACTTAATCGAAAACTACTTAGTGAATAATTATTAATGGGGAAGTTTTAGAAGGCAAAATTGATTGTATAAATCGAATATAATATATTCCATTTTGTAAGTCGGCAGTATTAATTTGGGTATTAATTGAGTTGACATTGCCTTCACTTATCAATAACCCGGTTGATGAAAAGACTTGATATTCAAATGACTCGTTACCCGCTATTCTAACTGATGTGAATTTATCAGCAGGATTAGGATAAAGTTGAATATTATTTTTATGAGGAAAGTAATCTTCTATTGCTGTTTGCAAATCAAAAGCTACCATCCATGCATCTAATTTAACTACAGGACTAGGGGATGGTAATAAATTACCACAAGCGATATCAAAATCAGGCAACTCTTCAGGTGTTACAGATGAACCAAAATACAATAAATTGTTATTATGAAATACAAGGTTTCCATGCCAACTTGTAGTTGCTAAATCTCCAGCCGAGTTGCTTCCACCAAAATTTATGCTCCAAATTTTATTAAAATTACCATCTGTTTTAACTAACCAATAATCGTTTGCTTCACCTAGATTATAATTCCCAGGTAAATCATAATCCTGAGATAAGCTATATCCTAAAAAATAAAAATCATTATAAATATCATTACAATATTTATAAAAGCGTTCAGCTCCACTGCCTCCAAACATTTTTACATTTGTTAATAACAAATCATTATTAAATATTCCAACAGCACCCTCCTCACCCTGATGACCTTCTGGTGCCGGAAAGAGTGGTGACATAGCATTGCCTGAACCAATAATAATTGTTCTGTTGTCGCTCAATACTCCTGTTTGCCCATCAGACCGCAATAAATTCTCTTCGGCTTCATAAAACACTTGCTGCTCGATTACCCCTTCATTATTCAAATTTATTACCCATCGTTTTTGAAAGGCTGTTATACCACAATCAATTAAATCATAATCATCAGAACCTGAATATATATGTACCTGGTATTTCCCTGGACTAATTTCAACAGGGTTTCCAATACATCCGTCAACACCAGATCCACCCAAATTTTTAATCCATTCAATATTACCTTCGTTGTCTGTTTTAATTATGTTCGCATCATCAAAAAATACATCACCATAGTGAAAAGGTATATCACCACCTGCTTGGGCGCTTTGTCCTGTAAACAAAAAACCACCATCTGTAGTTGCGATAAATCCATCTATGGCCTCCAACCCAGGTCCGCCATAACTTTTATGCCACAATAAGTTCCCAAACTTATCGGTTTTCATTAACATAAAATCCAATTGGCCTTGAAAACCATTTGTTCCTATTCCACCAAAACCATAAAAAATGTAATTAGAATCCACCAACTGCTTGCAATACCTTGGTATAATTTCCAAATCAGGATTTCCGTATAGTCTTTGCCACTCAATTTCCAATAATGAATCAAATTTAATTACCCATCCAAATGCACTATCCAGACCTGCTAAATCTCCATCAACAGAACCAGTCGTTATACAGGTAATTACTCCATTGTCTAATGTGTTTTGAGCATCAGTAAAATAGTCATTGTTTGTTCCACCATAACACCGTTGCCATACAATACTCGGCTGTGCAAACGCACTAAACCCCATCATCAGAATAGCAAAAAACAATAGAAAACGCGTCATAAGGTAAGATATTTAAGGGTAATGAGGATATAATTGCTATCCAAATTTAATCTTTATTTTCAAAAAAACAAATACCAACTCAATTTATTAACCTTAGTTTACTTGAAATATCATATTGGCTAACCTCCACAGCACAAAACCCGCCGGCGAATTTGATATTACTTCCTTTAGAAGAGCGAACGGATTTAGTGTGCGGTATGTGAAAAATAAGGAATAGGTTATTTTAATTATAAAATAATAAATGTATTTACATAAACATTATTGTAGCTTTTAAAAGTAATATAATAATAACCTGTTGGAATAGTGCTGGTATTAATTTCGTAATTGCCGTTTATTGCAAACCGGTTAACTAATTTTCCGGTAATCGAAATAATCTCACAATCGTATTGGATGTTTCCTTCATTTGATATAATAATTTGCTGACCTGATGGGCAAGGATTAGGATATATTGTTAGCAAATCATTTACAAAATTATTTATTGAAATTTGCCCGGCAGCGCAATTATATATCCAATATGGTTCATCATATATTACATCCAAATTTTCTTTATAACAAATAATTTGTGATTTATCTATATAAGGCGTATACACGCCGTATCCAAAATCTTCTGGCTGACCGGAAAACGGCGCTGGCCCAAATACAGCTCCAATCCCTTCTATCCAGAATGTAGAATCACTATTTCCGTCAACATAAAACAATATATTAAATTTTTTTCTATAATTACCATCTAAAAAAATCGAATCAATTGAAGATACTTCAGAAGAATCAAAGTGAGCAAATGTTATACAATGACTTAAACTTTGCCCTTCTACTACAGAAAAATCATACAAAAGGGTATCTCCTTCGAATTCTACATCAAATCTGTAATAATAAATTTTTTTAGTGATAGTATCCTCTCTTAGAAGTGCATTATAAAGATTAGAGCAAGTATCATCATTTACATATTTTACTCTAAAAAAGGTTTTTCCATCAACAATAGTATCTCCATCTGTGCAATATAAGTAAAAATAAAATACTGTATCTTCCAGTCCTGTTTCCCATTCTTTTTTAAGTATTGACCATTTACCACCTTCATGCAAAAATGGATGATATTTATTTGTTTGGGAATAACAAAAAATGCTTGTTGAAAGTAAAAATGCCAGTACAAAGAAATGCCTTGTATAAAAAGGTCGTAAAAAAATATCGTTAAAGGTCATTTTGTGGAATTGATAACCCCAAATTTAATTAATAACAACCAACTTAATGCGCGTTTTTAACTATAGCGTAATTGATTTCCCTACCCTCCCTGCAGGTAAACGGATTAGCGCGCGGTATGTGAAAAATAAGGAATAAGTCATTTTCCGATTAATATCATCTGTAATCCCGTTCTTAGTCACTATTTTTGCCGTCCTTATTAGGAGTTAAATTGAATTTGAAATCCTAAGAAGCGTAATGTATTACATCACCAACCCGAAAGCGGTAAAAAGGGAGGCTTATGCCCGAAAAACTGAGAAAAAAAGACGCACTTGATTATCATTCATCCGGCAGACCGGGAAAGATTGAAGTAGTTCCAACCAAATCGACAAAAACACAACGCGACTTGTCGCTGGCGTATTCGCCGGGGGTAGCTGAACCTTGTCTCGAAATTGCCGAAGACATTTCCAATGTGTATAAATACACCGCCAAAGGCAATCTGGTAGCGGTTATCAGCAATGGAACGGCAGTGTTAGGTTTGGGCAATATTGGTCCAGAAGCCTCGAAACCGGTGATGGAAGGAAAAGGGTTGCTGTTTAAAATTTATGCCGATATCGACTCATTTGACATAGAACTCAATTGCAACGATGTTGACGATTTTGTAAAAATCGTTAAAGCAATGGAGCCTACTTTCGGAGGAATAAACCTGGAAGACATTAAAGCGCCGGAATGTTTTGAAATTGAAAAAAGGCTGAAAAAGGAACTCAAAATCCCTATCATGCACGACGACCAGCACGGAACTGCCATTATTGCCAGCGCTGCTTTGCTGAATGCCACCGAAATAGTCGGTAAAAATCTGGCTGATGTGCGTGTAGTAGTTTCAGGTGCCGGAGCCTCGGCAATTTCCTGCGCCAAACTATTCGTATCGCTCGGCGTAACAAGAAGTAATATTATGATGCTGGACAGTCAGGGTGTAATCAACAAACACCGTGAAGGTTTAGATGAATATAAAAGTCAGTTCATCAACGATACCGACCTCAACACCCTCGACGAGGCAATGGTTGGCGCCGATGTATTTGTTGGTTTATCGAAAGGTAATATCGTAACACCAGAAATGTTGTTAACCATGGCTAAAGACCCGCTGGTATTTGCTTTGGCTAACCCCGACCCTGAAATTCCTTACGAATTAGCGGTTAGAACCCGTGAAGATGTAATTGTAGCCACTGGCCGCAGCGACCATCCTAACCAGGTAAACAATGTGTTAGGTTTTCCATATATTTTCCGCGGAGCACTCGATGTGCAGGCTACCGAAATAAATGAAGATATGAAAGTAGCCGCAGTGCGAGCCCTTGCTGCACTAGCGAAAGAACCTGTGCCGGAGTTTGTAAATATGGCCTACAGCGAAAAAAATATTCAGTTTGGCAGAACCTATATTATCCCAAAACCGGTTGACCCACGATTAATTTCACGCGTTGCACCTGCTGTTGCGCGAGCTGCTATTAAATCCGGCGTAGCCAAAAAGAATATCGGCGATTGGGAAGAATATGCAACATCGTTGGAAAACCGCCTCGGACTAGAAGAGCGACTGATAAAAGCCATTACCAGCAAAGCCAAACAAAATCCGAAAAGGGTGGTTTTTGCCGAAGCAGATAATTTTAAAATTTTAAAGGCTGCTCAAATTGTTAAGGAAGAAGGTATAGCCAAACCTATTTTGTTAGGTCCCGTGGATAAAATCAGAGCGATTATTGAAGATAATCAGCTCGATCTTGCCAATGTGCCGATTATTGACACCAGAGCAAAAGAACAGGACGAAAAACGTGCACAGTTTGGCGAATTGTTTTTTAACAAACGTATGCGCCGCGGTATAAACCTTTATGAAGCCAAAAAGATGATGCGCGACCGCACGTATTACGGCGCCATGATGGTGGAAACCGGTGAAGCAGATGCGCTTATTTCAGGTTTAACCAGACAATATCCCGAAACAATAAAACCTGCACTTCAAATTATTGGAAAAGAAGATGGCACCAATCGCGTTGCCGGTATGCATATTGTGCTTACCCGCGACCAGGGACCCATATTTTTTGCCGACACCACAGTGAGTTTCAATCCAAGCAGTGAAGAACTGGTGGAAATTGCCGCGCTGACTGCCAAAGCTGTCCGCCAATTTAACATTCAGCCAAAAGTTGCTATGTTATCGTATTCCAATTTCGGCTCAGTAGAAAATGAAGAAACCATTCGTGTTCGCAACGCGGTGAGTATGCTGAAAGAGCGGTTTCCGGGAATGATTGTAGATGGTGAAATGCAGGTGAATATTGCTTTTGACAACGATTTAATGAAAGAAAATTACCCCTTTAGTGCGGTAGTAGATAAAAATGTAAATACTTTGGTATTCCCTAACCTTCATGCTGCCAATATCGGCTATCAGCTGATGCATTCGTTGGGTAGATGTGAAGTTATTGGACCAATTTTATTGGGTATGAAACGTTCTGTACATATTTTACAATTAGGTTCATCCGTTCGCGAAATTGTGAACATGGTAGCAATTGCGGTAACAGATGCGCAGGTGAAAGCGAAGAGGAAGGTTGGTTAATGTGCTGATTTGATAATGTGTTGATGTGCTGATTAATGTGCGAATGTACCAATG
>DAORKJ010000072.1:4283-19949 GCA_035439505.1 Chitinophagales bacterium | reverse complement strand
GTTTTGAGTTCGGTCAACATTTCCCCCGCAACTTCCCGACTTCCCGTCTTCCCGGCACCCCTTTTCAAGCCTGAAATCACTATCTTTGCGCCCGAATTACCAAGAGATGAGCGTACAATCAGAGATACAAATACGGAGAACATTTGCCATTATCAGTCACCCCGATGCCGGTAAAACCACCCTTACCGAAAAGTTCCTCTTGTACGGAGGCGCCATTCAGGTTGCCGGAGCTGTTAAAAGCAATAAAATTAAAAAATCGGCCACCAGCGACTTCATGGAAATTGAACGTCAGCGTGGTATCTCTGTCGCCACATCGGTTATGTCGTTCGAATATGAGGGTGTTAAAGTGAATTTATTGGATACTCCCGGTCACAAGGACTTTGCTGAAGATACCTATCGCACCTTAACAGCTGTGGATAGTGTTATCCTGGTAATCGACTGCGTGAAAGGTGTGGAAGAACAAACCATGCGATTGATGGAAGTGTGTCGCATGCGCAAAACACCGGTGATTATTTTCATCAACAAAATGGACCGCGATGGAAAAGATCCTTTTGATTTATTGGATGAATTAGAAGAAAAACTTAAAATTCGTGTTCGACCTTTAAGCTGGCCGATAAACATGGGCACACATTTTAAAGGTGTGTATTCCTTATATCATAAAAAACTCAATTTATTCCGTCCGGGATCGCAGCGTGTTGAAGATGATGTATTAATTATTGAGGATTTAAAAGATGATTTATTAGATAAACAAGTGGGCGAACGCGATGCGAAACAGTTGCGTGAAGATGTGGAGCTGATTGAAGGTGTGTATCACGAATTTGACCGCAAGCCGTATTTAGATGCAGATATTGCACCGGTATTTTTTGGTTCTGCGATAAATAATTTTGGTGTGCAGGAATTATTGGAGACATTTATTCAGATTTCTCCTGTGCCTCAAGGTAGAGAAACTGATGTTCGTTTTGTTAATGCGGACGAAAATAAATTTACCGGGTTTATTTTTAAAATTCACGCGAATATCGATCCTCGTCACCGCGACAGGATTGCATTTTTACGTGTATGTTCAGGGCATTTTGAGCGCAATAGTTTTTATCATCATGTGCGTTTAGATAAAAATTTACGATTTAATAATCCTTATGCTTTTTTAGCGTCGAGTAAAGATGTAATTGATGAGGCATTTCCGGGTGATGTAATTGGTTTATATGATACCGGTAATTTTAAAATTGGGGATACACTTACTGAGGGTGAGGATATGATGTTTAGAGGTATTCCAAGTTTTTCTCCTGAAATATTTAAGGAGTTGATTAACATGGACCCTATGAAAACGAAACAATTAGAAAAGGGTATTCAGCAGTTGACGGATGAAGGTGTTGCGCAGTTATTTATTCATAATAATGGATATAAAAAAGTGGTTGGTGCTGTTGGGGAATTACAGTTTGAGGTAATTCAATATCGATTGGAAAATGAGTATGGGGCGAAATGTCGTTTTCAACCTATTCATATGAATAAGGCTTGTTGGATGACTACTACGGATAAAAAACAATTGGATGAATTTATACGATTAAAAATAGATTACATTTATTTTGATAAGGACCAGAATCCGGTTTATATGGCGGAGACGGGTTGGGCTTTGAATGTGGCTATTGAAAATCATCCTAAAATTACTTTTCATACTACGAGTGAATTTAAAACGGCATCAATGGTGTGAGGTTGTTGAGTGTGAGGTTGCCGGGAAGGCGGGAAGACGGGGAGTTTCGGGGAGTTTCTGCAAGAGTTTTTTAACGTTTATTTGGTGGGGAATAGGTAATTTTATATTTCATGTGCAGATTTGCATTGATATTATTATTGCTTATTAGTGGTATGGTTGCTACTGCTCAGCAGACTATGCGTGTGTATTTAATTCCGGGGCAGGGTTCGGATTATCGGATTTATAAAAACATTCAGTTTGATGCACATATAGATACTATTCATGTGCATTATATTACTCCTCTCCCATTTGAATCGATGTCTGCATATGCCAAAAGATTAAGTGCACAAATAGATACCACTACACCATTTTATATTATTGGTGTTTCATTGGGTGGGATGTTAGCAACAGAAATGTATGATATTGTACATCCACAAAAAATAATTGTTATTTCCAGCGCAACTGATTCAACGGAAATTCCTGAAATGTATCAGTTCTTTCACCAGTATCCATTACATCGTTATATTCCCGCTTCGGTATTTAAATATTCCAGTTTTATTATGCAACCCATGTATGAACAGGACAGAGCTTTGGAACGTGCAACATGTAATGCCATGTTATGGGACAAAGAAAAAATATTTGTTAAACGCGCTACTGAAATGATTGTCAGCTGGCAACGTAAACCTGAAGATAATGCCGGTAAAAATATCATTCATATTCATGGCGATAATGATAATACATTACCAATAAAAAATATTACTGCAAATTATATTATTCCCGGAGGTTCACACATGATGGTGTTGACGAAAGCTGAGGTAATAACACCAATTTTAAATAAAGAATTGAAGCAATAAGTTGATTAATCCAAATCCGGTTTTTTACGCATCGATTTTTTTTCGCCGGCTATTTTTTTATCTTTTATTCTTTTAGCGATAACTGATTTTGGTGTTTTTGTTTTAACACGTTTTTTCACCGGTGTTAAAGCCTTTTCAAAAAGTGCATATAATTTTTCTATGACTAATTGTTTGTTTTTGAGTTGTGAACGAGCTTCTTCACAAACAATACGCAATTCACCTTCGTTGTTGAGCAGGTGTTGTAATTTTTGGATAAGCACTTCTTTTTGTGCTTCAGATAATAATTGTGAATTAGAGATGGTGAAATACAATTCTACCTTAGTAGATACTTTATTTACATTTTGACCACCTTTACCTCCGCTGCGGACAGCTTTAAAAGTGAATTCGGCAGATAAATCGGGTATGACATTTATGGCGGACATTAACCACGCATTTTGTCGAGCAACTCGCTCATTTTTTTCGCCTCTGCTTTCGATATATTGGTAAAAATATTATCCAAATTGTCAATTTCTTTATCAATGGCATCCAGCAGTTGAACACCTTTTGTGGATAATACAACGTCAACCTGACGTTTATCTTCTTTACATTTTTTTCTTTTCACTAATCCTTTAGCATCCAGTTTGTCTACCAATCGTGAAGCATTACTTTGTTTATCGAGCATACGTTCGATAAGCAGGTTTACACTTGCAGGATTAGGGTATTGGCCACGCAAAATACGCAGTAGGTTATATTGTTGCGGCGATAAATCAAATTGTTTGAAAAAGTGTATTTGTCGGATGTTTAACCAGCTTCCGGTAAACATGATATTTACCAATAAACGATGGTATTCATCCTTAAATTTCTGTTGTTTGATTTCTTCTTCTAGTTTCATAGATGATTAGTTGACAGGTAGTTAGGTCGGCTAAAAGTATAAAAAAACGGCAATAGTCGCGACAATTGCCACTATAATTTGTGCACAGTGTTATTGTTTAACGAATTGTTTGGTCAATTTACTATTGCTGGTTTCAACCAAAACGAAATAATTTCCTACAGGAAGGCTTTTCACCTCATTGACTACAATTACAGTATGAGATTCATCAGCCTGGTATTGGTTTTCGAAGACTACTTCTCCGGCTAAATTCACTATTTTAATCATTACAGGACCGGTTGCAGGGCCTAAATTGATATTGATTTTATCAGAAGTTGGTGACGGATAAATTTGCATGCCTGATAATTCACCTTCTTTGTGTCCCGGAGTTGTAAACGTAATAATTTCCGATTTATCGGTCCAACCACCATCACATTTTGCTGCAACATAAGCTGTATACTCTTTTCCGGAAGTCAGCCCACCAATAAACAACAACGAATCCTGGGTTATAATTTTATACTCAGTGCCAACACCATCGGTTCTACGCATGTAAAATTTGTATTTCTGCGAGCCATACAACCAATCCCAGCCAATAGTTACAGAATTAGGTGTAACAAAATATGGTGTGAGATTTTGTGGTGCTTCACATTTTTGCGGCTGACCGTAAAACATATAAACAGCACCTTCCCTTAGTAAATCGCCACAATATTCATCACCTGAAACAATGATATCATCGTATCCATCGCCATTTACATCACCTGCATTGGCCAAATTAGTACCTACCACATTTCCGCTATCCAACCCTACAAACGACCAAGTTGGTGTTTTTTGCAATCCTTGTGGGCCACCGAGATATATTTCTGCTTTGCCGGTATTTTGTAATCCACCACCGTCATAATATTTAGAACCCACCAATAAATCATCATACCCATCATGATTTAAATCGCCAGCTTCATTTACATTAAATGCAAACCGTTCATCGTATTGTGTGCCATGGGCGGTGAAGGCTATTTCAGGCTGTAATCCTCCTTCACTTCCTAAGTAGACTTGGAGTTTACCGGACTGGTATACACCGAGGGCATCATATCTTGGTGAACCAATTACTACATCATCGAAACCATCACCATTTACATCTCCAGCTGAAGATAGATTGATCGCAAAAAATGATGTATCCATTGCGCCGCCGGCTACCATAAAATCAGGTATGCCATCCGGCCCAACAGCACTGCCGTGAAACGTACACAACATGCCATCCCCTATAAGGAAAATATATCCGCCAATATGCAGGTCGTTAAATCCATCTCCATTTACATCACCCGCGCGATCCATAGATACGCCAAGGTTGGCATCTTCAACAATTCCAACGCAGGACATAAACGCAACAGGGTTTATGCCATCGGCATTGCCATTAAATATCCAAAATTTACCTGCCTTATTACCTAAATCGCCTAACACTTCATCATCGTCCCAACCATGGGCACCAATACAAATCTCATCGTAATTATCATTATTCAAATCTCCGGCAAAAACAACTGCCTCGCCTAATTTAGCACCTTTTCTACCTCCAACTTTAGTCCAGTAGGGTGTCGTAGAAGGCCCATCAGGACCACCGAGGTATAAATACACTTTTCCCTCATTTACCCGTGTTCCCGTATACTCATGAGCTCCAACCAATACATCTGCATAACCATCATTATTAACGTCACCTTTAATTGAAACGCAACGGCCATAACCGCTACTATCGTGTTCACCATATTGCACCCAGTCTGGCTCAAGTGAAAGCCCTGAAGGTGAACCGAAATAAATAAATACAGCGCCTTCGCCTATGAAATCATGCTCATAACCCGATGCGCCAATAATTACATCATCGTAACCATCGCCATTTACATCGCCACCGCCGTCGATCCAAAATCCGAATTCAGAGTCAACATCATTTCCTTCGACCATCCAATCGTAATCGGTATCTACCGGTGGCACCACCAATGCTGTAAACAATACAGCAGTAGCAATAGCAAGTGATATGGTAAGTAAAGATTTCCTCATAGCTCAAAAATCTGATTAAAGGTAATTGGAATTTTAAGCTTAACCAAAATGATTTTAATCAATTACAGCAGGTAGTGTAAAAGGTTTTAAAATGACAGTACTAAGCCGGCATTCCAATTGATTAAGGCTTGTGGATAATAGCCCATGAGCTGGTTTTGTGCATTTTCGTAAATATACCGATACACCCACGCGTTACTTTCGTATTCAACATTGGTAACGTTTTGCAGATTAAATGTCATTGCAAGTAACTGCTTTTTCGATTTTTGTAAGTTGTAACTAATACCTGCATCATGCACTAAATAAGCATCCAACATACGCGCAACATCACCTGTATTATCAGCAAATTGTTCGCCCACATATTTCGAGGATACCCAAATATCGAACTGAGAATTAAAGGTGGTATTTTCAAAAGCTATTAATTGATATTTTAATTTATTAAAAGCAATCAGGTTGGGTGAAAATGCAATATCTGTATTATTGTAAACAATTGATGTTTGCTCTCCGGTATCCCAATTATCGACAAATTCGGTGTAAGTGGTAATTTTATTTTGGCTGAAGGCGACATTACCTTCCCAAGTTAATTTATTTGAAAACATCGATTTTCCCCAGGCAATTTCAATTCCTGTTCTGTAACTTTCAGGAATATTTGTTCTGGTATAGGCTCCAACATCATTAATTTCTCCGGTGAGTACTAATTGATTTTTGTAGTACATCATATATAAATTTGCTTCAAATTGCCATCCTTTAAATCGCAAACGTTCACCTATTTCGGCATTATATAAATATTCAGGCGCAGGGCGACTTTCCGGAGAAGATTCTACAAAATCATCTCGATTAGGTTCTTTACCAGACACCCCTCCAAATAAATAGGTTTCAAATAAATTGCCGTGTGAAAATGTGATACCTGCTTTTGGATTAAAAAACAAATGATTTACTTGTTGTTCCAGTGGAACCGCAAATTGATCGAGGCCTTCAAAGCGATAATTTACATTGCGCACCTGCAGGTCAATCAACCAATTTATTTTATTGTTTTGATATATATATTGTGCAAAAATATTGCCGTCTTGTTTTAATGCATCGTTGCGATACCATTCATAATTATGTGGTAAAGTTGCTGCCCATTCGCTCCATATAATATTGCCAAAATGATCTCCAACATGTACATAATATGCGCCGCCAATATTGAATTTTGTATTATTATTGATATTGTGTTCGTATTGTAAAAACATACCTCCAAAATCGCTATCGAGCCACTTGCGTGAAATTAAATCAGTGACAGAAATGGTGTCTTCATTTATTATTACATCTTCAGCACCATAATCACTAAATGTTTGGTCAGTTTCATATTGTTCGTAATATCCTTTGCCTTTGGTATAATTAAACGTTACTTTCAAAAAATCTTCATCATGTACTACAAAACTATTATGCCATTGATAATGTGTTTGGATATAATTATCAGTTTGATTTTCGTAGGTATAAGGATTATACGTTCTGTTTGTGTCAATAATTTCGGCAGGCACACCACCCCATGACTGATAAGTAATTTCATTACCGGAAAATACATTAATTACCGATTTATATTTTTCGGACTGATAAGCAGCAGTGATAAAATAACTGTTTAAATCAGCATAAGCCCGGTCGATATATCCTTCAGCATACACATCAGAATAACGCCCTTCGATAGTCCAGTGATTTTTAATTAATCCACTACCAAATTGAATCATTTTTTTGGAGAGATTAAATGAGCCGGTATAATACCCTGTTTTCACAAAAGGAGATTTACTTAAATTATTGGTATTGATATTAATAGCTGCGCCAAATGCACTAATTCCATTTGTTGAAGTGCCAACTCCGCGTTGAATTTGAATATCGTCTACACTGGAAGCAAAATCGGGTAAATCGACCCAATATGTTTGTTGTGATTCTGCATCATTGTAAGGCACACCATTCACTGTAACACTCACTCGTGTAGCATCACTTCCACGAATACGCATGCCGGTATACCCTACGCCATTACCAGCATCGGAAGTAACAACCGCAGATGGAGTTGACTCTAATAAAAATGGCATGTCTTCACCAAAATTATTTTCATTTAACTGCGCACCTTTTATTACTTTAATGGATAACGGTGCTTTTTGTATCCACGAATTGGCATTGATTTTTACCGGAAGAAAAATATAATTTTTTGGATACAAATACATTTTAATTTCAGAGTAAGGTTGTTTTCCGGTGGTATTCATATCGTTAGCTACCAATTCATATTGCAGCGTTTCGCTCATAAATGCAATATGCTGCGCAGTTGGCATTTCAAATGAATCGAGCACGGCTAAAAAATCGCCATTTTGGTTGGTAAACACCAATACATCATTGTTTACGAAATATACGGCGACATCGCTAATTGGCGTTTTTTCGTCAATAATCGAAACATTACCGGTTACAGTAATCTGAGATGATACAGCACCATACAGTAATATAAAAAATGAAAAAAAGAAAAACTTTTTCATAGCAAAGGTTTACAGTTTGAAACCTGCAAATGGAGCCTTTGCCGGCAGAAAAAAAATTTTCCTCAATCCCTACCCGGAATTACCCGGCCAGGTTCGATGGGTTTAATCTCAGTCGTTTGCGAACAAACAACACCCCATGAGATGTTACAAAGTTACAACAAGATTTTAATATAATTGTTGACTATCGCCTTCAAGATGTTTCATTACAGTGGCCAAACGCTGTTCCACAGTGCCTTTTAATTCGATGAAACGCAATTTATATTTCACCATATGGTCTTTATACACTTGATAAAGAGCATCTCGTCTGTTCGGGTCCTCACGTTGCGGGTCTGGTTGCCAAGGAAAATCAGGAGCACACAAAAAATACATACCCGGTGTTCTGTCCACCCACGCATGATTCAGCCAATGCTCGCAGCGTTGATATTTATCGTCGCACCAAATTTTAATCGTGAGCAAATCTGTATCACAAATCAGTAATGGAGGGTGCATAGATTTTATACGTTCTTCCTCGCTCATTTGCAACATGGCAATACTAAGCAGGTCATCGTATGTATATTTCCTATTGAGGTTGTTGATATAAGGCCTTGCCATTTCAGGGACAAAAGGCAATTGTAGTTTTTGTGCCAATAATTCTACCAATGTAGACTTACCGCATGATTCGGGGCCGGTAAACACAATTTTATGTATCATGAAGTAGTTTTTAAGTCGTTATATTTTTTCATCCAAACCATTAAACCTGCAATGGCTATTCCTGTAAATATAAGGTACTGAAACGAACTTAAACATAACCCTTTTGAAAAAAATAATGGGATACAAATTACATCGCCAATAATCCAATATATCCAGTTTTCAATTTTTTTCAGTGCCATTAAAATCATCGCCACACAAAAAATGGCTGTGGTTCCTCCATCCCAATAAGGAACAGTAGAATCGGTAAATTCATTCAGCATATATCCTAAAAATGCTGCTAAAAATATTGTTCCCAAAACATAGTATAAATTTTCCTCTTTTTTATTCCAGGTTATAACAGCCTTTTTTCCGGAAAAAGTTATATTTTGATCATTGGCAAACACCTGGTCAAATTGGTTTTGTTCAGTTTTGTTTTTTGATAACTTCGTTGTTTTGCCATTTTTCCAATAATACCAGCCATACATACTCACAACAAAATAATAAGCATTAATTGCTGCATCAGCATACAGTTTCACTTCCAGGCAGATGTAAACGTATAATAACACACTTATGATGCCTATAGGGTAAACGAGTATATTTTCTTTTTTCGCAAACCATACACTTAAAATTCCGGTAGTAACGGCAATTATTTCCGGTATGGTCATGAATAACACAGAATCATGTAAACAATTGCTCAGGTTCATCAGTAGTATAAAAAACAAAACTGCAACAATTTGTGCAGTTTTTACAGTATTTACAATTTGTTTGAAGCTTTGAAAACACGATTAACAAGTGATTTCAAAGCTTCAAAACGATGATGCATACAATTAACAGCAGAATGCCGCCATTAACAGCATCCTATTAATTTCCGCCAAACACTTCTTGTAACAAACTTGTTACCTGATGTTCGACATCAGTTCTGATTTTTCCTTCTTCCTGACCTAATAGGATAAATAAACCATCCAGTCCTTTATTCGTTGAATAATCAGCCAGGTCGGTGTTTACATCTTCAACAAAAGGAATGGTATTATATAAATCAATAATTTCTTCCCATGCCTGTTGTGCGCCAACCCCTTCCAATGAGTTTTGTATATCAGGTTTAAAGGCTGTATATAAATCGGAAAATGTTTTTAGTCGGAGATAATTAGTTGCCGCTGTATCTGAACCATTTAAAATAGTCATGGCATCATCAAAAGTAATATTGACAATTGCATCTTTAATTATAGGGGTTGCTTCGTCTGCTGCATCTTCAGCAGCGCGGTTTACTGATTGCACAAATTCATCAATAAGTATATCACCTCCGGGAATAAGGCCAACTACCGATTCAACAACAGCAGCTTCTTCAGGGAATAATATTTTAATATCAGGATTAGCAAAATAGCCATCAATTGCGGAACCTTTGGTAACTGCAGTATCGGTTCCAATAGTGAGTGCCTCTCTTAAAGCAGCAGCTACATCACCATCAGTCAATAAATCGTCGAGGTTAATATCTTCACATGAAATAAAAAAAGTAGAAGCGGCAAAAGGGAGTAGAAACAAATAGTGTATTTTCTTCATATTGTTGTTTTGATGCTCTAAAATAAAATATCGTGCCATAAAATTCAACTATTTGGCTGTTAAAAACAATTTTTAAACTGAAACTGCCGTTTGAATAACATCGTTTTTAGCGGAAATGATGAAAAAATGTCCCTTATATGTCTGCATACACACATTACCTTTGTATTAGTTAAAAATATATATGCAGCGTAGATTCTTATTTTTCTTGTTTGTCCTGGCAATTGCAGGTGCAGCATCTATCCAATCTTGTAAACACAGTCCTTTAGATATTTTGATTGAAGATCCTATCGAACCGATAGACACAACGGGCGGTGGCGATACAACATTAATCACTTCTAATTGCGACCCGGATACCGTTTATTTCGAAAATGATATCTATCCGATACTTATTTCCAATTGTGCAATAAGTGGTTGTCACGATGCCGAAACTCATGAAGAAGGCATCAATTTATCAACCTATGCCAAGGTGATTTCAAGTCATATTATGAAACCAAGCGACCCTTACGACAGCGAATTTTATGATGTGGTGACCGAAACAGGTGATGATTTAATGCCACCTCCGCCAATGGCTTCTTTAACTGATGAAGAAATCGCCTTAATAATACTTTGGCAGGAACAGGGTGCATTAGACAATAGTTGCACCGATTGCGATACTAGTGCAGTAACCTTTAGTGGAACAATTCTACCAATTATGAATGCCTATTGCACGGGCTGTCACGATGCCAGTTCTCCTTCAGGTGGAATTTCGTTAACTGCTTATTTAGGAACCGGCTCAAATGATGGTATAGTTGATGTTGCCTCAGATGGTCGATTGATGGGCGCATTAAACGGCGATGTAGGATTTGTTGCTATGCCTCCGGGATCTATGTTGCCACAATGTTTAATTGACCAGATACGCATTTGGGTAGATGCAGGTTATCCTGAAGACTGATAAAAGTCACCTTTAATTTTCAAATATACAGGCACGATTAAGGACAATTGCATGTTGTTACTATTAGAGAAGAAGTAAATTAAAAGAAATGAAAACAGCAAAATTTGTCGGAATTGTAGCGTTAAGCATTGCAAGTATAGTTGCCGGATGTAAACACAATACACTCATTGATTTAACAAACCCAACTGTAACCGTAGATTGCGATCCGGATACCGTATATTTTCAGAATGATATTCTGCCATTATTGATTTCCAATTGTGCGATGAGTGGTTGTCATGACGGCATTGGTCGTGTTGATGAAAAAGCACCACTTGGGAGTTATGAGGATGTAATGAATAGCGGTTATGTTAAAGCATTTGATGCTAATGACAGCAAACTAATAGAAGCGGTTACAGATGGTGGTGAAGATTTTATGCCACCTTCTCCAAACGAACCTTTAAGTAATGCACAAATTGCACTTTTAGAAAAATGGATTAATCAGGGGGCAAGAAATAATGCATGTGAAGGAGGAGACTGCGATACTACAGCAGTAACTTATAGCGGCAAAATTGTTAAAATTGTAGACACTTATTGCCTTGGCTGTCACAACTCAACTACAACATCTTCAGGAATTGATTTATCTTCGTACAGCGGAGTTGCGGATATTGCTGCAGATGGAAGTTTTTTAGGAACAATAATGTTTGAAGCAGGTTATGTTGGAATGCCATATAATGGTAATCCACTACCTGATTGCAAAATAGATGAAATTCGCATTTGGATTGAAAATGGATACCTTAACAATTAAAATGAAAAAGACACCCTTAATAGCTGCAGGCATGTTATGTATTGCCTTTTTTTTCAATTCCTGTTATTATGATAGTAAAGAGGAATTATTTGGAACCACTGCTTGTGATACAGTTGATGTAACTTACGCCACAACTATATTACCAATTTTAGAAACTAGTTGTTTAGAATGTCACAGTGAAGCAAATGCCGGAGTTTTAGGCGGCAGCCAGATTTTGGAAGGATATGATTTTTTGATGGATTATGTAGTTGCAGGTGATGCCAATGCTAGTTCATTTTATAATACAGTTGCCTGGGTTTCCGGGTATGTAGAAATGCCACAGGGCTCAGATCAATTAAGCGATTGTAAAATTGCCAAAATCAGAGCGTGGATTAATGCAGGTGCACTCAACAATTAAAATATATTTCATGTATAGAACTTTTACCTTTTTCGTGCTAATGGCAATTTCAGGCTTGCTAAGTGCACAAAATACCGTTTACGCCACTGAAACTTTTCGCGATACCCGCATCATAAGCGGTCAAAGTGTAGAAACAAGTATTCAGGGGCAGGCAAAGTTTATTATTTCCCACCGTTTTGGAGATATTTATGAGCAAAACCCTTTCAGTTTACTTTACAACTTTTTCGGTTTTAATGGCGGAGCTAATATGCGTATAGGCTTAGATTACGGTATAACCAATTGGCTTACAGTTGGAGCAGGAAGAAGTAATTTGGCCAGAACTTATGATGGCTTTGTAAAAGTAAAACTGCTAAAACAAAGCACCGGAGACAAAAACATGCCTATTACGTTGACATTGTATAGTGATATCAGTGTAATTACCGATACATCCGATGAATTATTGGACCCTTATTTTACCGGTGGAATTGGATTTGCCAATCAGCTATTAATTGCGCGTAAATTTAGCGATGGTTTTTCACTGCAGTTAATGCCAACACATGTGCACCGCAATTTAGTTGACTTAAACAGCGACCCGAATGATATTTTTGCTGTTGGAATTGCCACCAAAGTTAGAGTAGCAAAAAACATAGACCTGACAGGTGAATACTTTTATACCCTGCCTGACCAATTGCCTGTGGGATATGATAATTGTTTATCAATAGGCGCCGATTTTATTACCAAAGGCCACGTTTTCCAACTCCAATTTTCTAATTCCCCTTATTTAATTCCTGAACATTATATCGGAAAAACACAAGGCAGTATTTATGAAACAGTAAATGGCAAACCTGAATTTAATATTCGTTTTGGATTCAATATTACCAGAACATTCAAAGTGGCCGGTCGCCCTTATGAATAATTTTTTTAAAAAGTATTGAACTATTTTCAGAAAAGTATTTATATTTGCACTCAATGAGTAACATTAACATAAATACAACTGTGTCATAGTTCGACAAACAATAAACTATTTTTATTGAACCCGGACTATGTTCCGGGTTTTTTAATTTAAATAATAGAATATGCAAAAACTAAACGACTTCTTACACGCCGAAACGGCCGCCTGCACTGCATAACCGCTGAAATAAAAATTATTTACAGCCCGGATGTATGGTGCATTCCGGGCCTTTTTATGCCCGGTAAATTCATTATTTACCTCAAAGCTGAAATAATTTTTATGAAAAATATTAAATTAACCATCATGATATTAATTGCCTTAATTAAAAGGTACAATAAAACAATTAGTATCATTACTGAATTAGTGGAGGCAATTACTACAATTGTTGATACCATGAAAAAAAATGCCATCATTAAATTAATTAATGTGGTAATTGGTATGGCTATTGGAAAAGTTATTGAAAATTATTTAGACGAATTAATTGTAACTATAATTGATATCATTAAAATTTTATACAAGTATGAAATTTATATGTATATAATCAATAGTCAATTAGCTGCAATTATTATTGCTATTTTGACTTTTCAAACAGCATTAATAATCAACGAAATTACTATCATTATAACAATTGGTTTAGTTGTAACAATTGCAATAACTGTGGTGTTGAGTGAACTATTTCTAATTACAAAAAATAGTAGTGCCAATCACCCAAAAAGTATCTGCTCCCGAGTCGGGTATGGCGATTTACTACCCGAATAAATCAGCCAGAGGCCGTGAACTGATGTCCAACGATAAAAGTTCCCGGCCTTTTTATGCTTAAAAAAACAATTTTCAATCATACATTTGCATATGGATTCAGGCGAAAAACAACCCTTATTACAAAAAGTATTTTCTGCTATTACCAAGCCTTTGAGCCCTTATTACCAAAAATATATAGGGAAATACATTGGCGAAATCGCCTCGGTATACCCCTACCCTGTTAAAGTATTACGCATTTCATTGCGATCAATGGCAGCAGTTGCCGGGTGTTTATTCGTGTTGTATTTATTGATTTTAGTAGGTGCATTCGGTATAGTCCCCGGTAAATCGGAGCTGAAAGCTGTAAATAATTATACGGCTTCAGAAGTGTATAGTCAGGATAGTATTTTATTAGGTAAATATTTCATTCAAAACCGCACCAATGCAGAGTTTGAGGATTTACCTCCACATCTTATCAATGCACTGGTTTCCACCGAGGATAGTCGTTTTTATGAGCATAAGGGCGTAGATTTTGTGAGTTTTATGCGGGTACTCATTATGTCTATCATATTGAATGATGATGCAGGTGGCGGAAGCACCATCACCCAACAATTGGCCAAAAACCTTTATATGCGGAAGGATTACGGCGCTTTGTCAATGCCGGTAAATAAATTTAGGGAGATGATTATTGCCGGTCGCCTGGAAGACGTTTACGAAAAAGAACAAATACTAACCTTGTATTTTAATACCGTGCCTTTCGGGGAAGATTGTTATGGAATTGAAGCCGGATCCTTACGTTTTTTTAATTGCGCACCAAAGGACCTCACCATAGAACAAAGTGCTGTTTTAGTCGGCCTTTTAAAAGCCAATACTACTTATAATCCGCGTTTAAATCCGGATGCCTCATTAATCAGGAGAAATACCGTTTTAAACCTCATGGTGCAACATGAAAATAAATACCTAACACAAGGAGAAGCAGATAGCCTTAAAAGTTTGCCTTTAACATTAAACTATCGACGTGAAAATGCAAGTGAAGGTTTGGCACCATATTTCCGTGAATTTTTGAAAGGTGAATTAACCAAGTGGGCAAAAGAAAATCCAAAACCTGATGGCACAGAATGGGATATTTATAAAGATGGTCTAAAAATATACACGACCATTAACGGTAAATTACAAGGATATGCCGAAGCAGCAATGCAGGAACATATGGCCTATTTGCAAACCCAATTTGATAAAAGCTGGGGTAAAACAGAGCCCTGGAAAAACAGTAAAGCCGATGTTGTTGCCGCTTCTCGAAAACGCAGCAGCAGATACACCGGGTTAAAAGCTCAGGGGTACAGCGACAAAGGCATCACTAAAATGTTTGACGAACCTGTTGAAACCACAATTTTCACCTGGGATGGTCCAAAAGATTCCATTATCACCCCTAACGATTCTTTGAAACATCACTTGCGATTTATGCATACCGGATTTTTCGCAATGGAACCGAAAACAGGTTATGTATTAGCATGGGTTGGTGGTATTGACCATCGTTTTTTCAAATACGACCATGTTAAAAGTAAACGACAGGTTGGCAGTACATTTAAACCGATTGTATATGCTACTGCAATAGAACAAGGTATAAGCCCTTGTGAGTATTTCCCCAATCAAAAAATTACTTACGACAAATATGGATGGACACCGGGCAATTCCAGCGGCGAATATGGTGGATACTACTCCATGATGGG
>DAORKJ010000072.1:0-4183 GCA_035439505.1 Chitinophagales bacterium | reverse complement strand
GATGGTTGGTTTATAGGATATAATTCCAGAATTGTTGCAGGTGCATGGGTTGGTGCTGAAGATCCTGCCATCAGATGGAGGTCAACAGGATTAGGTCAGGGAGCCGCAACTGCACTACCGATATTTGGCAAGTTTATGTATAAAAGCAGCAGAGATAGTGAAACAAGGCGATATGTTACCGGAGGATTTACTGCGCCACCTGATTCAGTGATGGCTAACCTTAGTTGTGATATGTGGATTCCGGATTCGATAAGTGCCGACTCAATAGGTTTTATTCCGAGTCTCATTAATAATATCAAAGAATTTTTAAACAAAACAGGTCAGGATAGTTTATTACCTAAATATCCCGGTGCTGAAGGAAAATAATATGGCTATTTGGTTCAATAAAAATCTTTCCTTATCCGATTTCAGCCATTGGAATAAAAATACTCTTGGCGAACATATTGGTATCGAGTTTATTGAACTTGGTGAAAATTATTTAATAGCGAAAATGCCGGTGGATCATCGCACTCACCAGCCTTATGGATTATTGCATGGTGGGGCATCAGTGGCACTGGCCGAAACAATTGGCAGTGTTGCAGCGGCATTAGTTATTGACCACGATAAATTTATTTCTTTAGGTATAGAAATAAATGCTAATCATGTAAAAAGTGTTAAATCTGGATTTGTGTACGGTAAAACGGAACCATTACATATTGGTGGTAGTTTACATGTATGGCAGATTACAATAACAGATGAAAAACATCAATTAATTTGTACCAGCAGACTTACAGTTGCTATCAGAAAAAGATAATCAACAACATATGGTTGCTCCATCTATAACTCCTTCTACAACTGCACAATTGATTGCAGGATTAAATCAGGTAGAATCCATCAGAAAAAAAATTCGACTGAACTACACCGTTATTGGTACCGTGTTATTTATCGGATTAATTATCGAAGCCATTACTTGGATGTCGATTGCGGTTGCGATAATAATTTTGTTTGTTTTGGTGTATACCAATTGGTATGGGATTCCGGTGAGTAAGTTTGAAAAGAGTTTTATTGAGACTATTACCAAAAATACCGTTGGATTAATTCATCCTGCATTACAAATTGATTACCAGAGCCACCTCAAACTAAGTGAAATTGCTGCTACAGGTTTGATAAATGCAAAACCGGATTATTTTTCCGGGAAGAATTTAATTTACGGAGAAATTGATCAAACCGCTATCCGGATATCCGAAATTTATTGTCATTGGAAAAACACCGACCATGTGCGAAGTGATGCCAAACATATTTTTAATGGTTTGGTAGCAAAAGTTGAAAATGCTACAAATAATTTAGCACCAGTGGAGATGAGCACCAACGAACAAGATTTACTTCTTGCTTTACAAGCCCAACCGAATTTACAACATGGCAACTGGCAAAATAAGGTGTATTATTGGTCGAAATCATTAACCGACAAAAACATTCAATTTGTCAATCAACATGCTCAACTATTAAGCAATTATACAGTACAGAATCACAAGCAAGTAAAGATGGGAGTTGATGCAAATACCATGATGATTGCGATAATTAATCCGGGAGGATTTAATTATTTCAATCCCAGTATCTTTAAGACTGTGTTTGATACAAAGTCGATGGAAACGTATTACAGTGATTTGCAATTTTTATTTAATTGCGCAACAACGGTAAATTATTCATCATAAGGACCGCGCTCGCAGTAAGCAGCCTGTTCGATATCAGAAACGCTATCGATAAAAAAATCTTCAAAATCGCGAACATCCAGTTCGTTACCACAATATTCGTCAACTGATTCTCCTGCTAGTGAAGAAGCTGTGCAAACAGTACATTTTTCACATGACGACACCATAAAGCTAATGCCTGTAAGGATTATAGTGAGGAAGAATAATCTTTTCATGTTTCTCGTTTAGGTTACAAATATACAAAAACCTTTAACGAAAATATATTTCCGCTTATTACGTCTATTAGTATTATCAACAAGAATAGTAGATTTATAGTATAAAAAAGACAAAAACAATGATAGTTACAACAACCAATAATGTAGAAGGCAAACAAATTACAGCCTATCTTGGTATAATAACCGGTGAGACCATAATTGGTGCCAACCTGTTCAGGGACATTTTTGCCAGCGTGCGTGATGTAGTGGGTGGTCGTTCAGGGGCTTATGAGGATGTATTACGCGAAGCAAAGGATACTGCATTATCGGAAATGACAGCCAAAGCGGTTGCCATGGGTGCGGATGCTATTGTTGGCATTGACCTGGATTACGAAACCATCAGAAACGGTATGTTAATGGTTACTGCCAGCGGAACTGCAGTAAAATTGAGTTAATAGCTGATTTTAACCGGTTGTTTATTTTCGTCAATTGCCACGAATGTAAAAGTGCCTTCCATAGCTTTTTCGCGGTCGTCGGAATACATTTGTTCGAGGTAAACTTCTACTTTAATTAATAAACTTGAGGTACCAACGTGGCTCACCCTGGCAATTAATTCGGCAATAGTACCTGCAGGAACCGGCTTTTTAAAGTCTACCCTGTCGCTTGATACCGTTACCATTTTTTGCCGACTGAACCTGGTGGCTGTGATAAAAGCTACTTCATCCATCCACATCAATGCTGTACCGCCAAATAAAGTATCATAGTGATTGGTGGTATTTGGGAAAATGGCTTTCACGGTATGGGTAACCGATTTATCTATTCTTGTTTGTAAACTGTCCATGGCAAAGTTTTTGATAGGTTATGCAAAAATAAGCCGAACTTTATCAAAACCCTTTACGTTAAACTATTATCTTATTGTATATAATGAAAAAACTATTCGTAATTACCTGCTCTATTTTGGGTTTAACATTGCCCACTCAGGCAAGCAACTTTCCGGACACTAATGAAAATGCAATTGTTGAAGTTGTATCAACTGCCACTTTAGATGATTTTTTTACTGCGGCAAATAATTTCTTTATAAAATACACAACCGATGGTAAGGTAGATTATTCAGGAATAAAATCGGAAGGAACAACTATCCAAAAATTATATGAAACTATTGGCGCTGCAGATTTAAGTAATGCAGATAAAAACTCCAAAACAGCATTTTACCTGAACGCTTACAATATTATTGTGATACATTCGGTGGTGAAAAACATGCCGGTTGCCAAACCTACAGATGTAAAAGGATTTTTTGATGCTACCAAACACAATGTTGCCGGCACCTATGCTACTTTAAATGATATTGAAAATAACAAACTTCGTCCCGATCCGCGCGTTCACTTTTCATTAGTATGTGCTGCTAAAGGTTGTCCTAAAATTGCATCTGAAGCATTTATGCCATCTACAGTTGAAACACAGTTAACAGCGTTGACAAAAAAAGCAATGAATGATGCTTCTTTTATCAAAGTAGATAATACCAATAAAGTGGTTAAAATTTCGCAGATATTCGATTGGTATGGTGTTGACTTTGTAAAATCAAATGGCAGTGCATTAAGTTTTATCAATAGCTATCGCGACAATAAAATTCCGGATACTTATAAAGTTGAGTATTATACTTATGATTGGAATTTGAACGGAAAATAAATTGGTAAGGGATTATTTTAGTAATTATTCCTTCGATGAATCACCAACAAAATAATCTGCCTTCAATTTAAATAACACATTAAAGGTTGTAAGGCTGCCATAAATGCGGGTAATGTATTGTTGCATTTCCACTTTTTCTGAATCGCTCAACTTATTATGCGCATTTATTTTTTGTTCTAATACCCTTAAGCGGTCGCGGAGCATTACTATTTTATGAAAAAATGTATCGATAGGCACCTCTTTGGCTTGCAGGCTTTTATCGGCAGGTTGTAATACCATTGTTCCTCCATCCCATTTATCGGCAAGGTGTATAATTTCGGTAACATCGCTCCACTCGCGTAATATTTTAATTAAGGCATCTTCTGCTTCACTAAAGCTGACACTATATTCACTTTCTAATGCTTCAATTATTTCGAGTGAAGTATCTTTTAATACTGCTTTAATTCCTTTTTCTATGAAACATATATCGTACACGCGTTTATGTACGGCAACTACTACTCCTACCCCATGGTCAGGATGTTTAATACGAGAACCTACTCCTAGAATTTGCATAGTCAATCATGTTTAGGGCAAAGATAATCATAACATGATAACCGAATACGCATAAAAAAACCC
>DAORKJ010000071.1:0-20203 GCA_035439505.1 Chitinophagales bacterium | reverse complement strand
TAACCGGAAAAGAAATCTTCTCGAATTCAATTTATAATTTGAACTCTAGTTTTAATATTGAACAACCTTCAGGTATATACACAGTAAGCATTATTTCCGACGAAAAAAGATATTCAAAGAAAGTACATATCAACTAATTTCAACTTTGTGTTTTCATGAGAATTACCGATTAAGTCGCAAGACTACTTTGATTTTTACCATTTCTATTTTACGAAGAAAATATCATTATGGATATTTTAAGAAAAACTGAATGGTAAGTAGCTTCATTTGACTAACAATATCTTGTAAATAACTGAATGTAATAAATCGTTAGCATTGTATTTGCCCGAAAATACTTGGTTTATAAGCCCTTTATCAGCGCAGTCAGTATGCCTTTGAAGGTTTTTCATTATGAATCCACTGAATAACATCTTTAGATAGCATATAAGTTTAATTGTAAAACGAATTAGAAAAAGTGTGCTATTACATTACCCGGCATCCATATGCAAGGGGGAATATTATTTTATGATTGAGCAAAATTTGTTGATTGAACAAGATTTGAAGTATATGCGAGGGCGGATAATCATCCGCCCTGCCAGATTGCGGAAAACACTTTTTATGAAAAATATGAACTCTCAACTAGCCCCGATTGCAGCGAAAACGAGCTAATGTACCAATGTAATAATGTACCGATGTACCAATGGAACAGCCGGTTTTGTCTAAGAATTGAGAAGTTTAGCTCGTTGCAGCGAAAAGCGGGTTGGGAATTATTATTCGGAGCGGGAATATTAATGCTCCAAAAAATACAATTAATTGTTTCAATTTATTTTTTCAAAACGCACAACCTTCAAACTATTTGTCACCACAAAGTATAATCCAATTGAAAAAGCACTCATGTCCAAATTATTTTCGCCTGTTATGAGTTGACCTTTATACACATTTTCACCTGTGATGGTGATGATGTAAAAATCGATACTTTCTTTGCCGCTGTAATTAATTTGTAGGTTCGTGGTTACAGGATTATTGATATGAATGAATGCATCAGGCGACAACTCATGAACAGCTACGCCTTCATCAATTAATTCATCACAATTATCATCAATACCATTAAATATTTCTGTTGCACCGGGATAAATTGCTGCATTGGTGTCATCACAATCATTGTTGTTGGCTACATAACCAGTTGGTGTTAAACAGGCTAAAGAATCTATATCTGCATTGCCATAAGTATCGGAATCGGCGTCTTCGTAATAAATAATAAAGGATAAATTTTCATCAGTATATCCATCACAATCATCATCTAACGAATTACAAATTTCATCTGCAGCGGGATTAATATCTGCGTTACTGTCATCACAATCTGTTGCATCAACAACATATCCAATAATTGCTGCATAACAGGATGTAATATACAAATCTGCATTGCCATAGGTATCGCTATCAGCATCAGCAAATAATACATATTCCGGCAAACCTTCGTCGCTGAGGCCGTTACAATTATCGTCTAAATCGTTACAAATTTCTGTTGCATCGGGATTAATAGATGCGTTTGTGTCGTTGCAATCGGTATTGTCCAATACATATCCAAAAATACTACTGCATGTTATGGTGTCCATGTCGGTATCACCAAAACCATCATCATCATTATCAAAATAATATGTTGTAAAAACTACATCTTCATCAGTTAATCCATCACAGTCGTCATCCACAGCATTACAAATATCTGTATTGCCCGGAAAAATACCGGCATTGGCATCGTTGCAATCATCAGCATTTGCAACATAACCACTTGGTATATCACAAGCAGTCAGCATACTTAAAACATTGCCGAAACCATCATTGTCCGCGTCGGCATACCATGTTAATTCCTCACAATTATTGCTGAGTTTTACCACCCAGAAATCGAAAATAAAAATATGGTCGGTAACATCACCATTCGCAGAAGCTGACCAGCCTGCCGCGATATAACCATTATCAGGTGTTTGTTGAATCGTATTTAATTCATCGGTTGATGTGCCACCTAAAGAAAGTTGCCAAATAATGTTCTGACTTGCATCTAATTCGACAACCCAATAATCGGCTGAATAAGCACCACCATGATGACCAACAACATCCCCATCATTATCGCTTGTTGCTATACCGGCCAAAACATAATTTCCGGAATTATTAATTATTACATCAGTGCCAATTTCATCTGCAGAGCCGCCGAAACATTTTTTCCAGATGATTGCTCCATCGCCATTAATTTCCATTGCCCACATATCACTTGCAACGCCATGTAATCCTACAACATCACCATCACCAGAATTTGATTGGCCATTAATAATAAATCCGCCGCTTGTGTTTTCTTTAATGGCATAAGCAATATCATTATTTGTTCCACCATATGTTTGATTCCAAATAATATCACCATCAGCAGATAATTTCATTAATCGATAATCGCATGAACCCGCAATATGCCAGGTTAATACTAAATCCCCTGTGCTGCTTTGCACAATTGCGTCACCAAAATTTTCACCGGCATCACCGTACGATTTTTCCCAAATGATATCGCCATCGGGATTAATTTTTACCAACCAAATATCGGCACCACCAAAAGTTGTTGATTTATCGCCATCGGTAGAGTAGGAGTAACCATACATTACATAATTACCATCGTTGGTAGCAACAATTGCTTTAGCTTGTTCAAAATTGGAACCACCATAACTTTTTTTCCAAATGGTATTGCCATCGCTATCAACACGAACAGCAAAATAATCATCAAATCCATGATTATCGGTTGCATCGCCATCATTCGATTGTGATTTGCCGACTAAAATACAGCCATCGTCGGGAGTTAAAACTGCACTTAATGCATAATCATAATTGGAACCACCGTAAGTATTTTCCCACATAATATCACCTGCACTATTTAGTTTAATTATCCAATAATCCATTGACCCATAATTAAACGCAACATCTCCCGAATTTGAGCTGGTATATCCCACCACATAATATCCACCACCAGCAGTCAGCAAAACTTTATGTGCAATTTCAGAACCACTGCCACCATAACTTTTTGCCCATTCAATTTCCGGGGCTTGTGCATGGATAGGCAAGCCTGTATTTAACAGCAATATGGCTAATAGCAAATAATGGGTAAAATTTGTTTTAGGGAAGTTAAAAAATTGGGATAAAACAGACTGAGGTTGTGTAAATGTTTTGTGCATGTTTGCGTGTTTACAATATTAAAAATACTATTTTCTGCGGGATAGCAGGCGGCATCGTCTCCCATACACCGGATTTCCAATGTTTGGAATTTTACAAATCATTTACAATTGAGCTTATGCAAAGTGAACTACCATGCATCTCAATGGCAAACAATCTATTTCACTTAAACCAATTATTATGCCACGAAGTTTATTTGTATACATGCTGGTGTTAGGCCTGGGGCTTACCGCATGTGACCAGAAAAAAGATTTTACTGATAAATCACTCGAACCCTCGGAGGTGGAGATTTTAAATGCTTACGGAAATAAAGTAGTGTCGGCCCAACAAACTACACAACAACCTGCTGCTCCAACAAACACTTATGCTAGCGAACGAAAGGTGATTAAAAAAGGGAATATCAGTTTCACTTCCGATAATCTTGATGCCACAGAAGTGGTAATTAAAACAGCATTATCCGCCAACGGTGGGTATATTTCAGAAGAATCTTCCAACGAAAACGATTATAATGCATCGCGAAAAATGATTGTGAGAATTCCGGCTGCGCAATTTGATATTTTTTTAAAGGACATTTCCAATAAAGCCGGAAAATTGGAATCGAAAAATATTACTACTGAAGATGTCACCACCGAATTTTTAGATTTAACTGCGCATATTCGTATTAAACAAGCATTGGAAGAGCGTTATTATGAACTCTTACAACAATGCAAAACAATGGATGCCATTATTCAAATGGAAAAACAACTCAACGAAGTGCGCACAGAAATTGAAACAGCACAGGGCAGATTAAATTATTTATCAGGGCTTACCACATATTCCACATTGACTATTTCATTTTATACGCCAAATACCTATATCGCTGAAAAACCAACATTTGGTACAAAAATTAAAACTGCATTTAGCAACGGATGGATATTTATTTTACAATTTATTATTGCTATAACAAGCATTTGGCCTTTATTTATTTTTGTAATAATTGGTTGGTATATATATCGGTTAATCAAACGAAAATTGGTGATAATAAAATAATAGGCTAATTTGTCATAACCTTTAGCAAATATTTTTCAAAGTAACCTTTGTCACCAACTCCACTTTGGGGTACTGTTACTTTTGCTAAAAATTAAAGAAAATGACATTAGAAACTATCTTAAAATCACCAACAGTAAGTATTGTTGACGTAAGAACGCCGGCTGAGTTTATGGGCGGACATGTTGCAGATTCAATAAACATTCCATTAAATGAAGTGCCTCAAAATTTAGATGAATTTAAAAATATGGCGAAACCAATTGTGCTAATTTGTGCTTCAGGTATGCGCAGTGCACAGGCAACACAATATTTGGCATCTCAAGGTGTTGAGCAATGTTATAATGGTGGAAGTTGGTTAGTAGTTAATGGTTTAGTTTAAAATATTTTTATGTTCGATTTTATAAAAAAATTATTTGGAGGCAGGACTGTTAATTACAGTGAACTCATAGAAAATGGTGCCATTATTGTTGATGTGCGCACCCCACAGGAATACCGTTCAGGCAATATTCGGGGTTCATTAAATATTCCATTAGACCAATTGAAAGGCAATCTGAAAAAAATTAAAAAGGACAAGCCGGTTATAGTTTGTTGCGCTTCAGGCATGCGCAGTGGAGCAGCTAAAGGAGTGTTGCAAAGTAATGGCTTCACACAGGTTTACAATGCAGGCAGTTGGCATAAACTCACTAAATATGTCCATTAACAGCTTCTTCGACAACTGGAAATATTTTTTACTGTTTTGTCTTACATTGGGTTTGGCGCCTTTTGCCCCTGAACCGCATATTGTAGGTAAAATCCGCTGGATTGCGGGTGGCGCTGTAGGTATGACGGGTATGGATTGGTTCGATGTGGTATTACACGGAACGCCTTGGGTTTTGTTGATTATCAGTGGGGGAGGTGCATTATTCAGGTATTTCAAACAAAAGGGCAACAATTCTGAAATCTGATTTAATTTTGTCCTATGGACGATATTAAGGAAGGGCTACTCAAACGTTTCCCGCATTTTGAACCTCAGCTAATTGACAAAATTGCTGAGGCTAGTACTATGCGTACTTTTAACCGCGATGAGGTGATTATGCATGCCGGTGGTTATTTTAAAACTACCATTCTGGTTGTGGATGGTTTAATCAAATTATATCGCGAAGGGGATGATGGTGGTGAATACTTTATGTATTATTTGGAAGGTGGTGAAGGTTGTGCCTTATCTATGATTTGTGCAGCCAGAAACAAAGCAAGTGAAGTTACCGGTGTTGCAGTGGAAGATACTGTTGCCATTTTAATACCACTCGAATTGATGGATATTTTAATGCGCGACTACAAAACCTGGTATTATTTTGTGGTGCAAACTTACCGCTCCCGTTTTGAAGATTTATTGAATGTGATTGACCAAATTGCATTTAAAAATATGGATGAACGGTTGCTCAATTATTTGGATGGTCAGTTTGGAGAATTTAATACTACGATGCTGCAAATCACACATCAACAAATTGCGAGTGATTTGAATTCTACCAGAGAAGTAATTTCTCGTTTGCTGAAAAAGATGGAACAAAATGGTGTAATTAAGTTGCATAGAAATGCAATTGAAAAAATAAAATAATGAGCGATTTTTTATCTGCAGATTATTGGGAAGAAAGATATAAACTTCATGATACCGGATGGGATATGGGTGAAGTTTCTCCTCCCTTGAAAGCCTATTTCGACCAGTTAACCAATAAAGATGTTGCCATACTTATTCCGGGTTGTGGTAATTCATATGAAGCTGAATATCTGGTGCAACAAGGGTTTACCAATGTTACTGTTATCGACATAGCCGAAGGTCCGGTGGAACGTTTAAATGCTGTTTTGGGAGAAGAAGGACGTAAATGTTGCCGTGTAATTCATGCGGACTTTTTTAAACACGAAGGGCAATATGATATTGTTGTTGAACAAACATTTTTTTGTGCGCTCGACCCGCAATTGCGCAAGCAATATGTTGAACACATGTTTACCTTACTGAAACCCGGAGGTAAAATTGCCGGCGTAATGTTTAAAACACATTTCGAAAAACCGGGTCCTCCGTTTGGCGGAACTCAGGAAGAATATATTGCCTTATTTAAAGATAAATTTTTTGTGCATACCATGGCAGGTTGCTACAACTCTCACGAAAAACGACTTGGCAACGAAATTTTTGTCATTTTTAAAAAGCTGTCGTGACAAAAGTCACAAATTTGGATAGAACGAATAACGAATTTTGTGTGTTATAAGAGGTATGGCACAAAGAAGTAGTTTTACGGATATTATTCAGTCGGAACAACCTGTTCTTATCGACTTTTTTGCTGAATGGTGTGGGCCGTGTAAAAGTCTGGCGCCAATTCTGAAACAATTTGCCGGAAATTATGCGGACAAAGTGCGTGTGATAAAAGTAGATGTAGATAAAAATCCTTTAGTCGCGGCACAGTATCAAATTCAAGGTGTACCAACCATGATTTTATTTAAACAAGGTAAACCTGTCTGGCGACAGTCTGGTGTTGTGTCTTTGTCGATGTTAACGCAGGAAATAAATAAACATATTTAAAACAGCATTTTTATGACAATATTACTGGTAATTATTGGTGGCGGACTTGCCGGCTACTTATATTGGAGAGTTTTTGGATGTGCATTCGGGATTTGTCCTTTGAGCCAAAATAAATATATGAGTACATTAATCGGTGTTTTATTGGGATTGATGGTATTTACATCCTCAAGTTGTTCAGCGCAAACAAATGAGGAACATCGTGAACCAAATCCAACTACAATTCAATCATCAATTGTAAATGAGGATGTAAAGCCTGAAGTTTTTGCATCTAAAATCGGAACTGAAAATACGGTATTAATTGATGTGAGAACACCTGAGGAATATGCGGAAGGACATATGCCAAATGCATTGAATATTAATTTTAATGCGCCTGATTTTGCTGAACAAATGGAAAAAATGGATAAGTCGAAAATATATTTAGTGTATTGCAGAAGTGGGGCAAGAAGTGGTCGCGCGGCGGATTTAATGTCGACTTCAGGATTTAATACTATTTATACATTGCAAGGGGGAGTATTAGGCTGGAATCAGCCACTGGTTAAGTAAATTACACTATAGTTTTGTTTCACGCGAAGGGGTTTCACGCGGAGGGCCGGAGAACTTTATTGTGTTATGTAAGATGTGGTTTGTTTTTGAGAACGCGGAGCTGGTAAACCAATTTATTATTATTCTCCGCTAACTCCGATCTCCGCGTGAAACATTTCGTGAATTAAAAATTTTACTTATTTCACGCGGAGGGGCGGAGAGTGAAGTATTTATTAGCTATAATATCGGTTAATTAATACCGAATTTGGATTTTAAAAATATGAGTGCTTTATTGTTCGCGTTGGTAGCCGCTTCATTATCAAATTTGGGATTACTTGGATTTGCAAATGCATGATCGGCATTGTATTCTTCTACAAACAGTTTTTTATCTAGCGAAACCATATTCGCCTTGAATGTATCCACCACTTCTTTATTAATCCATTTATCCTGATTAGGCCAAATCATTAATACATCAGCTTGTAAAGTTTTTAACCGCTCCGTATTTGATTCAGGCATGCCATAATACATCACACATCCTATTGCCTGTTGTTGCATTTGTAAACTTGCCTGCATGGAATAACCACCACCCATACACCAGCCTATAGTTGTAATTTGTGCACTATCGCCAACATGCGTAAGAAATCCATCAATAATCACCTTGGCTCTTTCGGGAGATAATGCATTCATATAAGCTTTTGCACTATCACGCACTGCCGCTACCTTGCCATCGTATAAATCAATAGCAATAATATTTACTTCAGCATTTAAGTCCTTATACAATTGCTCACTTGTTTGTTTGATATAATCATTTAATCCCCACCATTCATGAAATACAAACAAAAATTTATTGGAAGAATTAGTTGATTTCAGCGCATAACCATTGGCCGTTGTGCCATCGTTGCACATTACAGTTACAGCAACACCCATTTCGCTGATAAAAGTGAAAGGAACCGGATTTTCGTGTTTGTTAACGAACGCTATATCACTCGACAAAGAAGCAAATTGGTCAGGAGCTGAGCAGCATGATTTTGTTTGAGCCTGCGCAAATTGAATTATGCCTGAAAGGGCAATTAGTAGTAATAATTTTTTCATAATGATAAATTTAAGTTACAATTCAATATTGTTAAAGCAAATACTGTAAAACAGTTATAATATCTGTAACACCAGTCCTTTTAAATAGTTCGTTTCCTCTACGCCCCACACAATTGGATGGTCTTTCGATTGTGTTAAAAATTGTACTTCACGAACTGTGCGTTTAGCATCTGTGGCTGCTGAGGCTATGGTGTCATAAAATAAATTTACATCCATAAAATGAGAACAACTGTAGGTGACTAAAAACCCACCGGGTTTTACGAGTTTCATACCACGGAGGTTTATTTCTTTATATCCTTTAACCGCATTTTCAATCCCTTTTCTGTTTTTGGTAAATGCAGGCGGGTCGAGAATTACCACGTCAAATTGTTTCCCTTCCTTTGCCCAAACCGGTAAAACATCAAAAGCATTTTCGCAAATAGTAGTAATATTAGTAAAATCGTTTAACCCGATATTTTTATTAGCCAATGCTATAGCATCTGCAGAAATATCTAAGGCTGTTACATGTTTGGCTCCATAATAAGCTGCAAATAATGCAAACGAACCGGTATAGGTAAAACAATCTAATACCGTTTTGTCTTTTACTATTTGTTGAATAGCCATTCTGTTTTCTTTTTGGTCGAGGAAAAATCCTGTTTTCTGACCATTTTCTATATCTAGAAAAAAATTAACGCCTTTTTCGTTGATGACGAATTGTGTTGCAGTTTCGGGAGATAAAAATCCTTTTGTTTCTTCCAATCCTTCCAATTTACGGACAGGCACATCGTTGCGTTCATATACGCAAGACGCACCAAAATCTTCCATTAAAATTTCCGTAATGATTTTTTTCCAACGATCCATTCCCGCACTTAATGTTTGTATGACATACACATCATTAAATTTATCAATAACCAATGCGGGTAAAAAATCTGCTTCACCAAATACTAATCGATAATTTTCAATATAATTTAAAGTTGTACGGTAGGCTTTGCAAGATAATAATCTCTCTCGAAAAAATGATTTATCAATGTTTACAGATTTATCACGGGTAAGTAAACGAACAGTTATTTGGGAAAGTTGATTGATATATCCTTTGCCAATAAATTCATTTCTGAAATTATACACTTCAACAATATCTCCCGTTTGGGGATTGCCTTCAATTTTATCAATTTCGTTGCCGTATACCCATGGGTGACCATTTTCAACACGGCGCCCTTTGCCTTTTTGTAAAATTACCTGCACCTTTTAATTAATTTTGTGTGAAAATACTATAAAATCCTGAAGCAAATACTACATCATATCATTAACTGGCTGTTATACAGTAATTTGTATATTGGAATTGGTGCTGTATTATTTACCTACCAGGGCTATTTTCTTTTACATCAAATACCCAAATTGGATGTGTTGTTGCTATTAGGTGGGGCTGCTACCATGTTTGTATATTTACTTATTCGAGTTGCAGCTGTTTCGCGTATTAAAGAATATGCACCTGAAACACGATGGGATTTTTTTACGCGCAATTTATTCCTCATGCAAGTGCTGACGGTAATTACATTTTTAATTACAGTGGTTACCTATTTAATGTTGCCGAGGTCGATACAAATATTATTGTTTTTCCCTGGATTAATTTCTTTATTGTATGGTGTTCCAATTCGTTTTGGTAAAACACAATTTCGATTACGTGATATAGGGGTGACTAAAATTTTTATGATAGCATTTGTGTGGGCATTTATTGGCAGTTTTTTACCGGCTGCAAGTAGCGCACTGCCAATATTTTCATGGGAAGTGATATTGTTATTTTTTGCCCATTACTTATTTATTTTTGGCATTACACTCCCTTTCGATATTAAGGATTTAAAAATAGATGCACAACATCAAGTGAAAACAATTCCTGCCATTATAGGCATTCAAAAAAGTTATAATTTATCGTTTTTGTCTTTGCTGTTGAGCACCATATTATATGTTGTAATGCAACAGCTTACTACCGAACAAGATTTTAGTCTGCCATTATGTATAGCCATGCTGTTAAGCAGTTGGAGTATTTACCTCTCCCGTAAAAAAGCAGATAATTATTTATATTTTGGATTGATAGATGGTATGCTCATCATTCAATCACTTTTGGTGATAGGGTTTGCATTCAATTAACTACAATTGCAGTCAGCTTCGGTAATGTTTAAAGCGCGCAATTGATTGCCTTCTTCACCCGAATCTAATTTAAAACTAACAGCCTTGCCATTGTCTAGTTTTCCTTCGATGGTATATGAAGTTAAATGGCAGTTGCCTGCATCACATTTACTATAATTTACATTGTTGATATCAAATAATGCGCGAAGTTCTGATTCCTGAATTGAAGCACATTCCATTAAACATTGAGTATGCTCATCAATGGTAATTTCCTGCTGCTTCAAATCGGTCAGGAGCATGGCATCCATTTCTTTTACATCCTCAGAGGGAGCATTACTTGCCGCTTTGTTTTTGCGGTTGATTGCCGCGCTGCTTAACAATACTATAATCAGTAAACCAAGTACTTGTTTATAGTTAAAGTGATGCATAAATGCCATAATGTAAAAATTTGCTCCAAAATTACGAATTTTGCCCAAAAATATGTCAATGGGAGAGATACGCAACGACTGGACTAAAGAGGAAGTGGCCGAAATTTTTAACTTGCCGATAATGGAACTGATGTATCGCGCAAGTGTTGTACATCGCAAGTTTCAGGCTACAGGTGAGGTTCAGGTTTGTACTTTGTTGTCGGTGAAAACCGGTGGTTGCCCTGAAGATTGCGCATATTGCCCTCAGGCTTCCCGCTACCATACGGAAGTGGAACGCCACAATTTGTTAGGATATGATGAGGTGCTCACCAAGGCGTTGATAGCCAAAGAAAATGGCTCTACACGTTTTTGTATGGGTGCTGCCTGGAGAAATATAAAGGATAATGAGGATTTCGACAATGTGCTCGAAATGGTGAAAGGGGTTTCAAATATTGGGTTGGAAGTATGTTGTACTTTAGGTATGTTAACCGAAGATCAGGCTAAAAAGTTAAAAGATGCCGGTTTGTATGCCTACAATCATAATTTGGATACCGGTGAGGAATACTATGAAGAAATTATTTCAACACGCAACTATGGCGATCGTTTAAAAACCATTGAAAATGTGTCCAATGCAGATATTTCAGTTTGTAGCGGTGGCATAATCGGATTAGGTGAATCGCAAGCCGACAGAGTTGCAATGTTGCATACGCTGGCTACGATGAAAAAACATCCTGAATCGGTTCCGGTAAATGCATTGGTACCTGTTAAAGGAACACCTTTAGAAAATAATACACGCGTGAGCGTTTGGGAAATGATAAGAATGATTGCAACGGCAAGAATAATTATGCCGAGAGCAATGGTTCGATTAAGTGCTGGAAGAAATGAAATGAGTGTGGAAGAACAGGCCTTGTGTTTTATGGCCGGGGCCAATTCTATTTTTGCAGGTGAAAAATTATTAACCACTCCAAACCCTGATGTTAACGAAGATAAAGCGATGTTCGAATTATTGGGATTAAAACCACGTGAAGCTTATAAAGAGGTGTTGGTGTAAACCCGGTGCAACGTTGTTTGTCTCATTTTTTATTTCAATTTAGTTGTTTATTTATTCGCAGCAATTAACCGTAAAAATATATGTCGATACAAGAGCGGTTGAATAATGCAATTTTAAAACGCCGGCAGGAAAATGCATTGCGCGAATTAACTGTCACCAATAATTTGGTAGACTTCTGTTCAAACGACTACCTGGGTTTTGCCCAAAATGCCGAAATACATGAATATTTATTGCAGGAATTGCCCAAGTTGCGCAAAATTGGTTCTACCGGTTCGCGATTATTAAAAGGCAATTATTCGTTGATTGAAAAAGTAGAAAATGAAATCGCTAATTTTCATCAGGCACCTGCTGCTTTGTTTTTTAATAGTGGGTTTGAAGCGAATGCCGGATTAATTGCATCAGTTGTATCTCGTCACGATACGATAATTTATGATGAACTTTGTCATGCTTCATTGCGCGAAGGCATTCGACTATCTGCTGCTACTGCGTTCTCGTTTGCGCATAACGATACTGCCGCACTGACCAATAAATTACAGAAAGCAAAAGGCGAAAAATTTATTGTAATTGAATCGGTTTATTCCATGGATGGAGATTGTTGTCCGCTACAAGAAATTGTGACAATCGCCAAAACATTTAACGCAGCTATTATTTTAGATGAAGCGCATGCCACCGGTGTAATAGGAAAAAAAGGAGAAGGTTTAGCGCAACATTTAGCATTACAAAATGATATTTTTGCACGTGTACATACCTTTGGAAAAGCAATAGGTAATAATGGCGCAGTTGTAATGGGAGATGAGGTTTTGAGACAATACCTAATAAATTTTTGCAAACCTTTTATTTATACCACTGCGCCTAATTATTTGCAGGTTTTAGCAGTGAAAAAAGCCTATACGTTATTAGCTGGTCAACACGAGTCGATAGCTACATTAAATAAAAATATCCAACATTTTAAATTCCTGATTTCCCGATTTAAACATATTCAAATGTTGCCGAGTGAATCTGCAATATTTAGCATTATTATTCCCGGAAACGATTCGGTGAAATTAGCTGCAAAATATATACAAAACGCAGGTTATGATGTCAGGCCGGTATTATCACCCACAGTGCCTGTAGGGAAAGAAAGATTGCGTATTTGTTTACACAGTTTTAATACCGAATTGGAAATTGAGCGATTAGTAAAATTATTGGAACAAATTACAGGGATAATTCAATCTGACGCTACCGTATAATCAACGCCATGGAAAAAATAATCGACTTAATTGTAACACCTGAAATTGCTGCTGATATGTCCGCAGTAAAAAAAGTGATCGCAAAACAAGTTGGTTTGCCCGATACGCTTTTTTGTGAAATTATTAAACGTTCAATTGATGCCCGCTCGAAACAGGTGAAAATAAATTTGCGGGTGAAATATAGCACAGAAAAAATGCCTGTGCAACATTGGGATATTCCGCAATATCCGAATGTGAAAAATGGCAAACCTGTTGTTATAATTGGTGCGGGCCCTGCCGGTTTATTTGCAGCTTTGGAGTTGTTAGAGCAAGGTTTAAAACCTATCATTTTTGAGCGCGGGAAGGACGTGCGGGAGCGCCGTTTCGACTTAGCGGCCATCAACAAACAAGGTATAGTTAACGGAGAAAGTAATTATTGTTTTGGAGAAGGAGGAGCAGGCACTTACAGCGATGGAAAATTATATACGCGTTCTGATAAACGGGGCAATATTCGTAAAGTATTGGAATTGTTTGTTCGCTTCGGTGCAAGTCCTGAAATATTAATTGAAGCACATCCACATATCGGGACAAATAAATTACCAAAAATTATTGAAAAAATGCGTACTACCATTATTGAGGCCGGTGGTGAAGTGCATTTTAATCATAAGGTGACTAATTTTTTTACTGCTTTTAATAAAATTACCGGTGTTGAATTAAATGGCACAACTACATTTGATTGTGATAAAATAATATTAGCAACAGGACATTCTGCTCGTGATATTTTTGAATTATTACATCGCAATAATATTTTAATTGAAGCAAAACCTTTTGCTTTAGGTGTGCGCATTGAACATCCGCAACAAGTGATAGATAAAATGCAATATCATTGTGAAGTGCGTGGTCCGCTTTTACCACCTTCATCTTATAGTTTAGTGCAACAAGTGCAGGGGAGAGGCGTATATTCATTTTGTATGTGCCCCGGTGGTATTATTGCACCATGCGCTACTGCTCCGGGTGAAGTGGTTACTAATGGTTGGAGCCCAAGCAAACGCAATAATCCTTTTGCTAACTCCGGATTTGTGGTAAGTATTACATTGGACGATACAAAATCATTCAAAAAAATGGGACCGCTTGCCGCTATGGCATTTCAGCAGCAGACTGAACAATTATGTTTTGCCGCTGCCGGTGGAAAACAGCAAGCTCCTGCTCAGCGCTTAGTAGATTTTACATCGAATACTGTTTCTAATTCCTTGCCAGATTGTTCCTATCAGCCCGGAATTGTTCCAATAGCATTAAAAGAAGTATTACCTGCATTTGTCGCTGAACATATTCGTGAAGCTTTATTGCAAATTAAAAAAAGTAAACCCGGTTATTTCACCAACGAAGCAGTTTTGGTTGCACCTGAATCGAGAACATCATCACCGGTTAAAATTCCACGAAACACTGAAACATTCGAGCATATTCAAATTCAGGGTTTATATCCTTGTGGCGAAGGTGCCGGTTATGCAGGTGGGATTGTAAGCGCAGCTATGGATGGCATGCGCATTGCAGTGGCTATTGCAGCTAAATAAAACGCTAATCTTTTCATCTTATCCGAAGTATAGGCAATTAAAATAAACTCAAATTTTTATTGGCAAATTCAAAAGTCCGGATTGGCGAATAATAGGTCGAAGAAGTAGTTTTAATAAGTTTTTTCCAGACCAAACAATTACATTCAAAAGCAGCGGTGTAATTGCGTCCGGTAAAATATTTTCTGGCAACTTTGTATTGATCTTCAACTAAACCACGTGCAATGGTGATATGAGGTGTTTTACCTACATTAAAATCAACTAATTCATCATACTTGCTTAATTTAATTTCAGCAGATAATTTTTTTCGAAATGCTGTTATTGTTTGTTTTGATGATTCATCTATATCTACAAAAACAGTTTTGTTATTATAAAATTCGCCAAAATTGTTAAGTTGTATGGTAAATGGAAGTTGATTTCTACAAATTGTCACTAATTTTTTTTCTAATAATGCAGCACGTGTTTCATCAGCCATTGCAGCAAATAAAATAATGCCGGGGTCAGCATTCGCAGCAGGGAATTTGCCAACAACGGACTCCAAACCCTGTTTGAAAATTTTTACTGTTTCCACAATTTCATTTGTGGGGACAATTACTGCTGCATACACCTCATCCATACCTATAACTTTGTAAATTCATAAGGTAAGAAATCGATAAAATCGTTGATGGTAATAGTTACACTTTTTACTTTGCCATCTTCAACAAAGAATGGAATTTCTTTAACTCCCCAGCTTATCGGGTCGTAATAACAAATAAAAAGATTGTCGCCTGCAGGTTTTAAAACACCTTTTAAATTGGCATGATTAGCAAAAGAAACATGTAAATTTTTCTCAGCTTTTGTAATGGTGATTTTACCATAAACCGGGTTAAAATACGTTCCGGTATATGCTGATAAATCCAATGCAGGGGAAAGATTTTTACCGGTTATTTTCTCCCAATTTTGCATTTGTTCTTTTGCTTCTTCAAAACCCGGAGCGTATAAACTATAATATATTTCCGATAAATTGCGGTAAGGTAAATTTAAATAGGCTTCGATAATTTGGTAACACAACGCTTCATATAATCCATTGGCATCGGTATTCGTTAAAACAACAACGCCTAATTGTGCTTCCGGAATAATTACTGTATTAGTTACAAATCCGTTTGCACCGCCGCTGTGAGATAAGGTTTTTTTACCATCTAAATCTTTTATAAACCAACCTAATCCGTATAAATTAAAATGTTGCGACTTATATAATCGCGAACTGCCTGAACCTGCTATGGACCTTGGTGTTCGCGTGTTTTGAATAACATCAGCCGGAATTATTTGTTTGCCTTTGTAATTGCCATTACCTACTTGCATTAACAGCCAGTGCGATAAATCATTCACACTGGAATTAATACTTGCCGCAGGTCCAATATTATCTACATTGTCGTAATCAATTTTTTGAATACGACCATCAAAATACGTATAAGGAGAACATTTGTTATTATCTTTTAATAATGCTGCTTGAGTTGTGCTGCTGCGTTGCATTTGCAGCGGGTTAAAAAAATGATATTTTAAATAATCATCCCAAGTGGTATCAGTTACTGCGTGTATTACTTCTCCGGCAACCAAAAATCCCATATTGCAATACCCGTAAGTATCGCGGAATTCATAAACCGGAATATTATTTTTAAAGTTTTCGATTAATTGTTTCCTGCTTAAATCACTATCCCAAGTAACGAAATCACCTTGAAATGTTTCCAAACCCAAACGATGTGATAAAACATCTTCAACAGTAACCATTTTGGTAATGGCCGGATCGTGCATAGCAAAATAGGGTAAATAATCAATCACCTTGTCATTTAAATTCAATTGCCCGTTTTTTTCCATTAAAGCCAGTGAAGTTCCGGTGAATGCTTTTGAATTGCTGGCAATCATAAATAATGTATTAGCATCTACAGCTTGTTTGGTATCTAAATCGGTAACACCATATCCTTTTGTAGCAACAACTTTATCACCTTTAACTATGGCTACAGCCAAACCCGGTATTTGCCAGCGCTTCATTTCGCGTTGAATATAGCTGTCCAGACTATCCGTAATAAATGCCGGTTGTTGTGCATGGAGCAACAAACCATTGAGGAGAAGAAAAACGATTATAATTTTTTTCATTAGTATTTATATTTCTGTTAGGTCAAATTTACCTTTATTAAAAATCATATCAATAATACTCAAATTTTCCATAAAAGGGAAGCGGTCCGAAAAAACCTGATTATAAGGTTGGAAAGTATAATTGAGTGGTGTGTTATTTTTTGGTGTAATCATATTCCGAAAGTCAGCATATCCTGCCGTATTAGGTTCGATATAACTATTGGTAAAACGGATTTCCGGTTTTAACCCTAATATTTTAAATACAATAGTTAATGCTGCCAAATTAAATTCCATTAAAGTAACATAATGTGTATGATAAAGCGGAGCAAACATGTCTTCAAAATATTCGTAATAAGCAGACCGGCGATACGCACTCGTGAGGGTCATCCAGTGATTTTTTTGCCATGCCATTTCATAACTGATTTTAACATTTCCAAGGGTATTGCGTTGCTCGCGACCATGAACAAGTGGCACGCTTAATGGCAATATGCCGTTGGCGCTTAAAATATGGCAACGGTTGCGATAACTGGCCTTTATAAAATGTGCAGATGTATCAAAACAAATAACAGGATAGTCTTTTGTCAGTTTCATCCAGGCTGTCGGGGGCAGGTAATGAGCCTCGGTGAGCAATATTTTGGATGTGTTTTCTGACATTAAAATGATAGATATTTTACAACTCAATTAAAATAAAATGTAATTTTAACATAATTTTCGTTCTATGAAAAAAAATCTACTTGCGACTTTAACATTTTTACTCACTATTTGCGTAGTTCGGGGGCAATCTCTGGAAACAAATACTACGGCAAGAGCATGTATGTTTTTACATCCTGTTGAAGGTGCTTACTTTGAAGTGTATCTGGTAGCAGGCGCCAATGCCATCAAATATGTACCGACAAAACCACGTGGTTATACTGCCGGTGTCGATGTGCAAATTACCATCACTCAAGGTGATAAAGTATTGAATTTCGATAAATACCGATTGAATACACCCTTAGTTTACGATACCACAAAAATCGACTTTAGTATTGTAGACCAAAAACGTTTGTTTGTGCCCAATGTTTCAGCAGTTGTAGAAGTAGTTATTACCGATATTAATGATTCACTCAATTCATTTAATTATACAGAAGTATTCAGTTCGTTTTTAAAGGAAAATGTACAAATTTCAGATGTGCAATTTGCTGATACCTATAAAATGACATCTCAGGAAAATGCATTCACCAAAAATGGTGTGGAATTGCAGCCTTATCCAATTAATTTTTTCCCATCAACACGGAATAATATTATTTTTTATGGCGAAGTGTATAATACCGATAAGTATATGCAGGACGACCAATTTATGATTACCTATGCTATTCGAAACGCTTCTACCGACGAGTTTAATCAGGAATTTTATCAATACACCAAGGCTGATAAGCAACCGGTTTTTTCGTTTGTGAAAGAAATGGATATTACCGATTTACCCGGTGGTAATTATAATCTGTTAATAGAAGTGCGCAACAAAAAAAATGAATTAATAGCGCAAAAAAAAGTGTTTATTCAGCGTGCCAATACAGGAGCAATTAACAGCTGGGAAAATATAAAAATGATAAACACCTCAGGCACATTTACCGATGCCTATAGTGAGGAACAACTCAATTATTTTTTAGATATTATTAAACCGGTGGCATCAGAATCGGACCGAAATTTAATTGAGTCGTTAAGTGCTAGGGTAGAACCCGATATGAAAAAGAAATTTTTATACAATTTTTGGGTGGAACGCGATTCTAACGACCCGTATAAAAAGTGGTTGCAATATCTGGAGCGTGTGAAAGAAGTAAATAAAAGTTTCGGAACGCCATCGCGTGCCGGATACAAAACCGATCGTGGTAGAGTGTATCTGCAATACGGTCCGCCTTATGATATCGTGTCCAGTGTAAACGAACCAGGAGCTTATCCTTACGAAATATGGTATTACACCACTTTGCCGGATAAACAAACCAATATCGGGTTTGCTTTTTATGAACCTTCAATGGTTTCCAACGACTATATCCTGATGCATTCCAATGCGCGCGGGGAATTACACGACGAACGCTGGAAGGTGAAACTTTACGAAAACGTGGCATCGCCATCAGAAATGCTGGATTTCGACAACACAGAAGTGGAAGACAAAATCGGCGGCTACAGGGCAATCGACATGTATGAATTTTAGTATATCTTTATGCGTTCATGCATCAGGAAGATATTCTACAAAAGCCGCTGGTTGCAGTGGTTATTCTTTCGTGGAACGGTCAGCAATACTTAGAGCAATTTCTGCCATCTGTAGTAAAGTTGTCCTACCAGCCGCTGGATATTTATGTGGCGGATAATGCTTCGACAGATGGGACTTTAGATTTTTTAAAGTCAAATTATCCTTCCATTAAAATAATTCGCATTCAAAAAAATGAAGGTTTCGCTAAGGGATATAATGTTGCCTTAAAAGAAGTAATTGCCGATTATTATTTATTGCTCAATCAGGATGTAGAAGTACAACCCGGTATGATTGAACCATTGGTGGAAAAAATGGAAGCGGATGTCAATATTGCTGCTGCTCAACCGAAATTACTTGCCTATCACAACAAACAACAATTTGAATATGCCGGTGCTGCAGGTGGGTATATCGACAAACTGGGATATCCGTTTTGTAAGGGGAGAATTTTTGATGTGGCTGAATTAGATAAAGGGCAATTTAATACCGCAGGTGAAATTTTTTGGGCAAGCGGTGCTGCGATGTTTGTCCGTGCGGAGTTGTATAAAAGATTTAAAGGATTTGACCCTGACTTTTTTGCGCACATGGAAGAAATTGATTTATGCTGGAGATTTAAACGCGCAGGATATAAAGTATTTTACGTTCCGGAGGCAGTAGCTTACCATGTTGGTGGTGGTTCTTTGCCTAAAGAAAATCCTTATAAAACATATTTGAATTTCCGCAATAATTTATTCATGATTTTTAAAAATTATGAAACACAGGAATTAATCTGGAAATTGCCTGTGCGTTTATTGATGGAAAATATTGCATTTTTCAAAGCCTTGTTGCAAGGTAAATGGAAAGAAGCATTTGCAATTTTCAGAGCAGATTGGCATTTTGTAATTTCATTACCACTACAATTCAAAAAGCGATACGATAATTGGAAAAATTATCATCGCAACCGAATTGACACTACACGTGTTCGCAAATCAGGTTATTTTTCAGGCAGCATCGTATGGCAGTTTTTCATCCGCAAGCGCAGCCGCTTCAACGATCTTCCAAATGAGGGATGAGGGATTTAAATGTGCTGATGTGTTTATTTGCTAATGTGCTAATTAACCCTAGTTGTCGCAGACAACGTTGTCGTGGAGTCTTTGACTCCAGACGCCACCCC